>CAYVRH010000116.1:0-4918 GCA_964452955.1 uncultured Anaerolineaceae bacterium
CTTCCTTCTGCATTGCCTGGCGCACATGTGTGGGTTGGCTTTCCAGCCAGCGTACCCAATTAGGCTTTGCCCACTCAGGGGTCTTGACTTTGAGGTAAATTGCCAGTGCTGCCAAAAGCCCGAGGATGGTCAAGGAAATGTAACGAGGAGCGTCAGGGATAACATCTTTGTAGTTGCTTTCAACGACCAGCATCAATCCAAGGGGCACATAACCATAAATGCCCCCGCGTGTTTTCCAGTACCAATCCTTCCATGTTCCAAAGTGCACGTACAGGCCAAAAATCATCAGAGCAACCCCGAGTACGGTTAAAGCTAAATCTGCATCCAAACCTGCCATTAGAACTCCTCAATTAAATTATTAACGTTATGAATCAAAATTTCAGCTCCCTTGGCAGAAAATAAGCTATCCAAAGCTTCGTAAGTATTCGCATCAACTGCTTTTTGGTCTGGGAAGTAACCACAGTAATCATTCGTATAACCCGCCACTGCAATTGTTTCTGTAGGCCTTCTTGATGCTTTAAGGGAAAGCACAGTTTCAGTAAAAATTTCTCCCGGCAATCCTACCAGAAATACGCTGCCAATGCGGAAGATCTGAGTGCTTGAGGTCAAAAATTGCCTTCCAGTAAAAAGCTCGGCCATCACAATCTGTGCCTGCGCTCCTTCAACACGCGTCATCGCTTTGCGCAATTCTCCGGCTGGTTCGCCACGCTCAATCATAGTTTTATAGACTAACTCCAATTTGCTGGCTTCAGCTCGGGCAGCTTCAAGGCTGCCAAAATCCCTCAAGGGCAATTGTATTTCCGCAATTTTGCCTTGTAAGGAATCCACAGCTAATGGTTGCGCGGTTTGCATGGCTTTGAGCACCGCGCCTGCCAACAGCAAGCCTGCCCGTTCCACTTCATCAAAATTCTGCCCACGCCTTGTAAAGCGTGTACTAATGTCACCCGAAGCGCCATTCATGAACAGCCACACCAACTCAGGATAATGGCAGGCGATTACCCGGCGGGCTGCTCCAGGAAAATCAGCTGATATCAGCCGGTTGTTATGGCCCAGAATGGTGGGGTGGCAGCCGTAATTTACCCAAACGGCCTTGGGTTGACCTTCGAGGGACTTCATTACCAGAACAAGCAGTTCGTGATCCTGTGTTTCGTCGTCAATATCGTTGCGGTTCTGGCCTAATCCAAACAGTTGATCCCGCCCCAATTCCATAAAAACTGGTTCAAGTTGGGCGGATAGCTGCACCGCAGCCCCAGCCAGTTTACGGGCAAGAATTTCCACCAACCATGGATCGGTGCTGTCTGAAAGCATGGGGAAACGGGTTAGGTATCCGGAAGGTCCACCATGCGTGTGCGTGCAGGCAACCATAATCTGCTCTCTCTTGATTTGCAGATTTTCCATAATAGTTGTTCGGATTTTCTCAGTGACCGGAGCGCTGATGGCGAGTTGGTCGAGGCTGATCAACATAACCTGGTCAACCCCACGCTTTATCAAGATGAGACCAGCAAGCAAAGAATCGTGAATACCAATACTGGGTTGGATGCGGGCAGCATATCCTTCCATTGGCGTACCAATGGGCGGCGTTATATCTATCTGCAGGGCAGATCCGAAAAGTTCCTTATCCATGCTCTACCAGATTTTGATCCTTCCGAGGTATTTCTTCATGATTGATTCGTTATAGGTTTCAGTCGAATCCAGGTTGCCGCTAAGGAAAACTTGTGGTTGGATGCCCTTTTCCAACAGGGTTTGGCAAGTAGCCACCATCATCAGCTGCATGATGAAGAGGCCTGTTACCCCGGAACAAGCGCCAATGGGGGCTTCCATACCGTCCAGTTGCATAATCGTGTCGCCTTTGGGGGCTTGATTGTCAATGACGATATCCGCAAAATTGAAGAGCTTTTTACCACTGGAATGGCGGGAAGTGGTTGCCTGGGAATGGCTTATCGATGTGACTGCAATGACCTTACAGCCGCGTTCCTGCGCAATTTTTGCCATCTCAATGGGGGCAGCGTTTCTGCCAGAATTTGAGATAACAATCAAGGCATCTTTTGGCTGCATCTTGTAGTAGTCATGGATCACTTCAGCGATGCCTTCAACCCGTTCCATCGTCTCGCTCTTTTGCACCTGCGTGTGGCCAGTCAGGCTGGGTTCAAGGATGGCATCGATGGGTACCAATCCGCCAGCCCGAAAGGCTACGTCCTCTGCAACCAAGTGAGAATGCCCGGTTCCGAAGGTGTAGATGATTCCATCATTAGCCAACGTTTCTGCAAGGACAACGGATGCTTCATGGATTTTATCCATTTGCGTTGTTTCAATCCGCTTAAACAGAGCGTGTATAGAATCCGCGTATCTTAAGGCCTCGTTTGAGCTCATCACAACCATTTCGCGAACAATTTCTCAATAGTTGGCCAGGTTTCAGCGCTTGAATCCTGTGGAAGCATGCGCGCTGTGATGGTTAGGCCTTTTTCATGTAATTGTTTTAAAGCTTTTACACTTGATTCTGTCAGGTAGACAGTTTTGTTTAGTTTTTCTGATCCGCGCACAAATGCCTGGTTGCCGAGGTTGATGCTCTCGATATTTACGCCATAATCGATCAGTCCTAAAGCATCCTCAGCATACTTGACAATCACAAAAAGCTTCTTTTCAGCATTGGCAGGGTTATTGATGTAATCCGCGGCATCCTTAAGGCTAAATATGCGCACTCTCACACCGGATGGCGCAACGGCTTTTAGCAGCTGCACTTGCAGGGGATCATTTGCCACCTTGTCGTTGCATACAAGGATCTCATCGCTTGGGTATGTGCTGTTCCAGGCTACTAATATTTGTCCATGAATTAATCGATAGTCCATTCTTACATGTTGAAGAGCCATTTTTCTCCTAAAACATTAATCTGAGTCGTCTAAGCTCTTAAGCTCAAAACGAATGACCGAATCTTTGCCATTGTTAACCGCCATTTGGGCCAAATCATCCACACTTGCGCCTTCACGCTGGAAGCCAAGTTCCAAAAGCATGGGCAGGTTCATGCCACAGATGAGGGCATATCTTTGCTGGTCTTCAAGGAAAATCCGCGCGCAGGTGTTGAAGGGTGATGCCCCAAACATGTCCACAAAGAATATAACCCCCGAGCCATCATCCAAAACCGGCAATTTTTCCCTGATGCTGTCCAAAAGGCTGTCTGGGCTTTCACCTTCGTAAAGGCCAAAAGCTGCTACCTGGTCTGTGACGCCAGTAATCATTTCAAGGGCTTCCAGCATCCCCTTAGCCATGCCACCGTGAGAGACTAAAACAAAACCAACCATTACTTCTCCTTAGATATCCAGAAGGTAGCCGCTGTCCTTGTAGCGTTCCACGATCGCCATGTTGTGTGCCTCGGAGTTATCAATATTGGCTGACATCAGCACAGGCGGCTCAAAGCCGGCATCCAACATATACTGCACAGCCTCAACCATTACCGCGTTCATGATGGCAGCCCCTAGCACTGTTGAGAGTGCCCCTGCTTTGATCTCGGAACCTTCGTATCCAATGGCTGAATCGCCGACGGGTACATGGTTATCAAGGACAACATCTCCGTATTCGAAGAGGTTTTTACCGCCAGAATGACGTGATGTGACGGATTTCGTGTGCTTGAGTGATGTGACCACAATCACTTTTACACCAGCTTTTTTGGCATCAATCGCAATTTCAATGCCTTCCGGGTTGCGGCCGGAGTTGGAGATATTGAAAAGCACGTCTCCAGCAGAGAGACGCACACCTTGCATAAGGATGTGGCCAATGCCTTCAAGTTTTTCCGCTTTCCCCTTTAGGGGGTCCATAATCTCAACAATCGGGTAAAGGCCGCCCGCGCGCCCGCGCACTTCCAGGGCAAGCAGTTGCGAATGTCCGCTTCCAAAAGTGAAAACCATGTGGCCTTGTATGATGGCATCTGCCACCAGCCGCGCAGCCTTTTGGATGGCTTCATGCTCATCTTTCTTGATGTTTTGAACTTCCTGGCAAACAAGGTCAAGATATTCTTCGAACATGGCAACTCCTTTTTATTCGTTCAATAATTGTACTGAAATAATGGCGAAATATTTAGCCTGATTAAGCTCAAGGCAGGGTATTGCCCTGCCTTGAGGAAGAAAATGGATTTGTATTATCCGAAGATGCCCAAGGCACCGCCAATAAAGCCAACGGCAATGAGCATGAGGATAACTTTGATGGGTGACCAACCCTTCTTAAGCAGGAAATACGCCAGGCCAGTGATCAGAAGAGGCAACATAAATGGCAAAATGGCATCCAAGAGAGGTTGGATAGCCACATTGGTTTCTGCCGCTTCGCCTTCAATCATCTGACTTGACTTGTAAGCTATTGGCGTGGTCAACCGGATGATGGACGGCGCAAAACCTCCCACCACCACCAACCCAACCAGTGAGGCAAACTCGGTGATGCGTTCAATGGCGCCGCCACCCAAGGCTTTCAATAGGTTAGTGCCCTGTTTGTATGCCCAGTTAAACTGCCACCATCTGGCGGCAAGATAGGGGAAGAAGACCAGCAACATCGCCAAAATCGGGCCGAAGGCATTGCCATCAAGAGCCATGCTTGCACCAATACTGAAGATGATACTGTTGTATAGCGCCCAGAGCAAGGTGTCGCCAATGCCGGCCAGCGGGCCCATCAGGCCAACTTTCAGGGCTTCGGTGGTTTCCAGGTTGGCACCGCTTTCAGCCAGGGCAGCGTGAGCACCGAGGATCAAAGGCATGCCAATCACGGGGTTGGTATTAAAGAAGTTCAGGTTGGTGACAAAAGCTTCTTTGTATGATTCTTCATCTTTGCAGAGCCGCTTGTAAACAGGCAGAATGCTAAAGCAATAGCCAACGGACTGCATACGTTCATAGTTCCAACCTAATTCGTTGGCAATAACATAACGCCAGAATACACTGGA
>CAYVRH010000117.1:0-4910 GCA_964452955.1 uncultured Anaerolineaceae bacterium
GTAGTTGGTTAGGGTCGCGGTGGGGGTCGGGGTGACTGTAACGGTCAGCGTGCCGGTGGGGGTCATGGTGGGCAGCGGTGTGGGGGTGAAGAAGGGTGTTGCCGTCGGAACCGGTGTGGAGACCACTTCCAGCGGTTTGGGCGTGGAAAGCAAATCCGCCACGCTGGTAGGCCGTAATGCCGGAATGCCAGCCACATCGTTGGCATAAATCTCGCCGGCCTGGCAAACCGGGTCAAGGAAGCGCACAACATTTTCCCAAATCAGCGGCAATTTGTTTACCACCGTCTTCTGTAAAGCCGCGGCCAGGCAGCCTGAGCCGGCATTGTAATTCAAGAGGGTCAGCTTCCAGAGGTCCTCATAACTGGTTAGTTCACCCGCCTTTCGGCCGGTGGTGTTCTTATAGATTTGCTGCACCTGCTCACAATTGGCCAGCAAGCCGCGGGCAAAGATGCTGATGCTGAAATTCGCCTGCGTGAGGTCCACCCCAACCGGGCATTCCGGGCAGGAGGCATTCACTTTTTGCACCAGGGCGCCGCGCAGCAGCATTTGCTGTTGCTTATCCAGGTTGCCAAAGCCGCGCTGGCAGGTCTCGTTGCTCAGTACCAGCGGGCAGAACTGAGTGAAGAAATCAGGGTTCCAGAGCAGCACCGCGTCAGCACCAATTTCGTTGAGGTGCCCAAGGCCGGCCTCATAAACTTGGGTGTAGATGCCCGGCCAGAACTGGCTTTCGCGGCTGAAAATGTTCTTCATCATCTGGGCTGGAACACCGCGCTCTTTAGCCACCCGAATGATTTCCGCGTCGAACTGGTTCTGCCAGGTTTGCATGATGCTTCTGGCCACTTCCACACCGCAGACTGTGGCCGCCCCGTTCACTTCAAGCCCGCCGTACGGGCAAGCGCTGGCATCCACCATCCCCTGCCTGATCAAGGTGCCGGCCAGCAGGAAGTAATCGTTGCTGGAAACTAAATCGGATTCAAGGTCGGGCGTGTTCAGCCACAACGGAGGCCCGCTAACTGGCTCGAAAGCCTGCCAGATCTGCGCGCAGGTGGAAGCCTGGCTGCCCTTCCATTGGGAGCTGAGTACATCCACGTAGTAAGTCGGTTTATCCGGACTGGTCTGCTCAGGGTTGCCAAAATCGCCCCAGGGGATTATCCGCACCTGTGCTTCGTATTGCGCGGTGCTATCACCAAAGCTGGAGTCACCCCAGAAGGTCAGCTTGGTTCCCGCCATCCCCGTAGGCCCCAGGGGTACATCGCACACTGAGCCCGGGCAGGTGAACGGCGCGCCGTTCAGCGTGCCCGCCAGTTGGATGATCTGCTCGTTGGGCAGCGGTTCCACCCCTTCAAGCCGTAGATAGGGCAGCGCCGTGCATTTATCCTCGCCCGGCGGGCTGTTACATCCCACCACTGATACGAACACCTCCGGCGAAGGTAAATCGACCTTCACTTCCTTGACCGAGGGGGTGATGTTTTGCAGATGCAGATACAGTCCCCCACACTCCTCAGGCGAATTGATATCGTCATTGAACACGCATGGCTTTGTGGCAGCCCACTGCGCGGCCACCGACGCGTTGCAGTAATACTTCACTTCCTGTTGGGTTGGCCAGCTCTCGTGCTCGGTGTAAACCTGGCAGACTACCTGCGAAGTTTTCCAGGTCATCAGCCACCACTCGTAGACGGTGTAATTGACGCTGATGGTGGTAAAGCGTTCAGGTGCCTGCGAAGGCAGGCTATTGGACCTGACCTGACTGGTATTAAGGAATCCCAATAGCAAACCGCAGATCACTATAGATCTGAGGAACTGCATGATTGGGTTCGTTTGTTTCATCATTTCAATTTTTCACACCCTATGGATAAGGCGTGCCATAAACAACAGTCGAAAAAGGCAGTGTGCCCTCAAGCGGATAAGCTGTGCCCACCCCAGCTGTGGGGATTGGCGTGAGCGTAGCCGTCCTTTGAAGCGGGTTGAGCGTGACGTTCACCGGCGTTTGGCTGATCGAAAGCCCCCCTATGGGTGTATTGATCACCGGGCGGGGCGTGGATTGCGCTGTCTGGATAAGTGCCATCGACTGGGTGGCTTGCGCTTCGTAGGTGAGCACGATCTCGCTCAGTGATGAAGCCTCGTTCACAAAAGCCAGGGCTGCTTTGAACAGGTCGCCTGAAGCTGGCTGCAGGGGCAAAAGCACCTGCGATTTGGTTTTCGTATCCAGCATCCAGGGCAGCAGTGCATCCCAGCCGAGCAAGGCATAGCTGACGCGTGATGTATCGCCCAGCCGCAGCATAAAGGGAATTTTGCCAAGCATATCCGTGAGCGTGAAGTCGGTCAGCATTTTGGGCTCAAAAGTCGAGTAATAGTTGGGCAGTTTGGAAAGGCGCCCATTTTGCACCAGCTTCTGCAGTAGCAAACCCAGCACTTCCTGCTGGCGGCGGGTGCGGTCCACCTCGTCATCGCCTGAAAGGTACGAAACGTAGCACAGCAAGCGCTGGCC
Source organism: uncultured Anaerolineaceae bacterium (assembly GCA_964452955.1). Lineage (GTDB taxonomy): Bacteria > Chloroflexota > Anaerolineae > Anaerolineales > Anaerolineaceae > Mesolinea. The sequence continues at coordinate 2,489 of CAYVRH010000117.1, forward strand.
ATTCAAAGCATGGATCCCCGAGGGGATGCCTCCGCAGGCGTCTTTGATGGGGAAGAGCACGCTCACATCCAGCCCGCCAAGGTAATCCACCAGGTTCTGGAATTCGCTCGGGTGCGAAAGGATGAAGCGATCCGGGCGGATGCCAAAGTTGTAGGCCAGGGTTTTGGAGACCAGCTCCATGCCGCCCAAGGCCAGGCTGGTATTGAGGCGGCGCATCCCCACGCCAGGCAGATAGACAAAGAGGTTTGGCGGCATTGAAATCATGGCGGCCTTGGCCAGGCGTTCGTTCACCAAGAGGACGTGCATGGCCATGATGCGCCCGGTGTAAGGGGCTTCTTTGTCGGTGCCCATCAGCAGCCAAACCTGAACATCCTTGCCCAATTCCAGGCGTTCGGCCTGGTCGGGGATGGGGGTGATTTCAGCGCTGAAGGGGGCTTCAAAGGTGTACCAGGGTTCAGGGGTCGGCGTGGCAGTTTCAAAGGGGGTGGGCGTGAGGGATGGGGCCAGCGTGTTCAGGCTTTCAAGCGGTTTAGCCTGGGTTTCTGAAAGTCGGGCTCTGCATCCAGTAAAGATCAGCAAAACAAAAGCGGCCAAAATGATGGCACGGAGCACAGGCACACTGAATCGGCTTGATTCTGTTTTTAAAGTGCCGAGTCTTTTCTTCATATTTTGTCAATGCAAAATAGCGGTGGCCACAGAGAGTCCGCTATGATTCAGATTATAGCATTTTGACCGTCTGAGGCAATGGATTTTTTCTAGTACTTTATGATGATTTTTGTCTGATCTGGGCTGATTGTTTACTTAAAGCATCAGCAGCATAGCGGTGATGAGCAGGGCAGCCACCACGGCCGAGGCAATCCAGATCCAGCGGATGAGGCCTTTTTCCACCTGGTTCTGGTGGAAGAGAAAGATGCCCGAGGTCAGATCCAGCAGCCAGATGCCAAGGGCCAGCACCGGCAGGATGAAAAGCTGGTAGGAAGGCACGTCTTCCAGGGTTACCCAGGTGACGGTGGGGTAAAGTGATGAAAAAACGGCGGCTAATGCCAGGCAGAGCAGGCTGAGGCCCAGCCCCAGCAAGAGGCTGCCTCGATTTGCCTTTTGTGCCCAGATGGCACTGAGAAGTTTGCCCAGGCTTTCATCCACGACAGGCAGGGTTTGAACGGCCCCCATCTGCTGAAAGCGGGCTGCCTGGGCCGCAAACTCGGCCGGCTGCTTTGGGGAGATGGCAAACACTTTTCCATTGCCGGCGATCAAAACCGCCGTGTGCGCTTCGGTGAGGGCGTATTCTACCTTTCCCAACCCCTGCACCTGGTGAAAGCCCAGCACCAATCCGGGAATGTGCAGCAGGGGTAGGGGTAAAGCGCTGTTGAAATCGGCTACCGGCCGCGCCCAGGCCAGGTTTTGGGTAGGGATGAAAACTTTACGGAAGCCCCAGGCCAGCTCCAGCCCGTCCCGGGTGAGGGTGTAGCGCATGCTTTTGAGCTGGTAGAGCTTGTAGCTGGCCAGGACCAGCAGTAGCAGCGCGAACGCCGCCACGCCAATGAGCGTGGGCAGGCCTACCAGGCCCAGGGGCAGCACCCATACCGCCGCGATGAGCAGGATGATTGAAAGCCCGATCAGCACCGCGAGGGAGATGGTGGCCTTTTTTTGCTCTGGTTGGGTTTGCATACATGAATTATAGCGGTGCTTTGCAGGCGGCGACGTTTGCAGATTTGCAGATTTGCAGCTGTTCCACAAAATTTGTGTTGATATTCGGTTGTTAAGGAGCGTAATATAGCACACATATTCTATATTAAATGGATGCGGAAGGCAAGAGTTTTGCAGTGTGGGTCAGTGTTGCGCCTCGCCCATTGTTTTCTCCCTGGGCTTCCCCTTGAGGGGCACTGGGAACCGCCTGCACTCGCGGACAAACGGGCCATAGTGTGTAATCGCGCTGCAAAGCAGCATAGTGTAAGGTCCGAGTAGCGGGGATGAGGGTTTTATAATACTGATGTAGGGAAGCCTGCGCGTCATTTGCAAAGCCTGCCTGCTCGTTTTTTGTCATCTTGAGGCTCTGCGGACTGCGAAGCGTACTCGCGGTGTGGAACACCATGGAGTAAGGATCTTCTAGTCGGAAGCCAATAGGCGAAGATTCTTCACCGCCTTCAGAATGACAAAAAATTCTTTGCCTACTTTGCGGAGCAATCTGGTTTTGGTTTTCATCTGTTGTAGGTGCAGCCTACGCTTCTTTAGCAAAGCTTGTCCGATCATTTCTTTGGGATGAGGGGTTTATTTCATTCTGCCGTAGTGGCAGCCTACGCTTCTTTTGCAAAGCCTGCTCGCTCACTTCTTTGACTTCTCCAGATGAGGGGTTCATTTGATCTCAATTCTGCCGTAGGGTGTGGGCTAGCCCAAAGGGCTGCCCCACATCTTTGGTAATTTG
>CAYVRH010000118.1:0-4841 GCA_964452955.1 uncultured Anaerolineaceae bacterium
CGAGGGTGCCCAGTATGGTGGAGAAGAGTTTGACTTTGGCCAGGCCTTTTTCGGCTTTTTCTTTCCCTTTTTTTGCGCCTTCCTTCAAATTTCCCGTGTCTGGAGCCGTCATTTGCGGCATCTGCCGGCTTGGAGCAGAAGGTGCTTGGGCAGCCGCAGTGGTTACGTTGCTGCTATTTGATTGGCTGCTGACTGCAGTAGGCTGCCAGAGCGGTACGTACATCAACGGCAAGGGCTGACCCTGATGGCTGAGAGAGAGCTCCAGCCCAGGTTGGAATGTGAAGGCTTGCAGTTTAAAGCGCAGGTCAAGATTGCCATTGTTACGCAGACGCAGGATCTGCTTCTGGCTCTGGTCCTGCCAGCGAATGGCTTTGATGCGCTTGAGCAAGGTAACAATGATCACAAGGCTGATAATCACGATGATGGCGGCCAGCAGGCCCAGCACCAGGCTCTGAAAGCGCTCCGGAATGAGGTTTAGGAAAGCGGTCATCCACTGCTTGATCATAAGGCTTCCTCGCTTTCAGGGCTCTCATCCGCTGCCTCTGCCAGGTTTGGATCTTCGCGTAAGACCCTCACATTTCTCAAATCCGGCGTTGGTTTGCTGGCTTTACGGGTTGGGCGAGGCGGCGCTGATGCCTGCCAATCCGCTTCCGGGGGAAGTTCCGTTGCCGCCTGGGGGGTTACTTCGCTCATCACTTCCCTGACGACACGGCCAACGGATTCCTGACCAGCCGGCTCAACAGAGCCATCTGGGGCGGTCCTTGCTGGGGTGGCTGGTCTTTCAGCCACTGGCAGCGTGTAAACACGCGGGCGCTGTGGCAAGGACTCAATTTGAGGCTCAGGCACCGCGCCGAGTTCCCCAAAGCCAGCCTGGAAGGCAGCCACGGCTTTGACGTTGAGAGCAAAGGGGATGGTTACGGATTCAAGCACAAAGGCGCGGGGGGCTGCTGCTCTCAATTTGACTTGGCAGACGCCCATCGGCGGCTGAGAACCGCGGTGGATAAAGCGCACTGTGAGCATCTCGCTGCCACCAGCATGCAAAAGCGGCGCCGGGTCTATGCGGTAACACTCGCGCGGCAAGCCTTCGATATCGAGGTCGAGCTGCAGGTGCACCTGCTGACTGAAATTGGTCAGTCGAATCTCGCCTTCCAAAGGCAATTCAGGTGAAAGGTCAAGCGTGGGCAGCAACAGCTCAACACCCAGGTGCTCTGAACGCTCCGCCAGGCGGAAACCCTGGCCAATGAGCGAGAAGACCAGCTGATAAGATCCCAGTGTCAGTTGATCGCCCTCCACCAGGTCAGTGCTTTGCTGCGGCAAGATTGGGTTGCTGCGCAGGCTGTTCAGGTTAAACCTGGGGACGATGTTATGCCTCAGGTTGATGGCCTTGATGCGGGAGGGGGACTGGGCTTCACAGATGAGCTGTAAAGAAACAGGCGCGGTGGTAGTCTCTGCCCCAGCGGGCAGAATGATGTCATTGACCGGGTCATTCCCAATCAAAGTAATTGCTTTTTCAAGGGCAAAGACCCTGCTCCACCCGGCTTTGTCGGTCACTTTTATATTTCCAAAATAGCTCATCCTCGCGACTCCGATTTTGATGCTTCAGTCTTATCCCAGTTGATCTTCCAGGTAGGTCACCAGGTTCTGTCCAAACTCCATAGCCGAGCGCATGACCTCGCGCGAGGGGATGCCTTCGGCAAGTTCGCCGAACCACAATCGGCCGTAATTGAGGGAACTAACCACCACTTTATCCTTGGCCTGCAAATCACCTTCCTTGCTAAATCCGGCAGGTGCTTCGGCAAAGTGCCAGGGGCTGGAAAGCAGCGGGTGCTCCTTGCGCACGGGCTTCAGGTTAATTTTGAGCTGTTCACAGAGCTTGGCCACTGAGGCGGCAGATTCTTTATCGCAAGTTTCGATGAAGAGTAGGCCGTCTTGATCGAGGAACGCCTTAAGCGTGCTGATCTGCCCTTCCTCCCAGGCGATTTCTCCCTCGGCAACCAGGTAGAGCAAGCCGTAGGCAAGCGCAGATTTATCCAGCTTGAGGTTGTCCTCCACAATCAGCGTCCAGTCTGAACGCGCTTTCAATTCTTCGGCCATGGCGCTCATCCCACGGCCGTGGTTCTTGTTTTTAACCTTGCCGAGATAGACTACACCAGCGCTGAGTTTGTGTAGCTCCTTGAAGGGCACTTGCAAACGATAGCGCAGGTCAATTTCGTTATTCTGGGGGTGCAGCGGATCAGCGGCATTGCCGATAGGCGCGTTGCGCGTGGCGCGTGTGAGCCTAGCCAGCTCGATTTGGGTCTGGGTGGGCAGATTTCCGCGCGCGGTCAGCACGAAATCCTGTTCCAAATAGCGCGGGGCTTCCTCGCTGGCGGCTTTCGCGGTGCGTTCCTTTTCCCGGTAGCTGAGGGTCAGGTAAAGCGTTCCGGTAGCGGCATCGCCAAAATCGTAGGCTACCGGTTCCGCCAGCACCAGCATACGGCCAAGCGGGTCCACGGCCGCGCCAGGCATGATGTAAACCATGTTGTCAGCTGGGTCACTGGCCATTACTTCGAAGCCGCTTAAAATTCCGACGCCATGGAAGAAATGATTGTGGAATTGCAGGGCTTGGGAATGGTAAGTGTGGGCTTCCTCCCAGACCTCAGCAGTAATCTCCATGCCGTCAAAAGGCTTGATTCTCCTGGAGGGGAAAATTGCGTATTTGTTTTCGTCAGTCATTTCTTCCGGTTCCTTTCAGTTGATCCTTAATGGCTCAATGCGGCTTCGTCAATAAAATGCAGGCTTAAATCACAGGCGGTGTGGGCTGGTTTTTGGGTATTGATCAAACTCACCACCATCTGGCGGTAAAGGGCTTCAGCGCGTTCAGGGGACAGGTTTTTGAATTGTTCTGATACTTCGGAAGGCACCGCCAAATCCACTGAAAAAGTATGCGGCAGGTTGCGTTTGCCCAACGCGATGGTGTGTCCAAGGCGGGCTTGTTTGCCCAACTTCATGTTACGGGTTTTGTGTTCGGTGATTTCTGCTTTGCCACCGGTATAAATCTCAAGGAATTCCTTCAGGGCGTCTTTTGTGCCCCGGGATTGGAAAAGTTGGAGGGACTTGCGCAGCAAAACGCGCTTACGCTCGTCAGTGATGGGCACGTCCCACGAGATACCAATCCACGAAGCCAGCCAGGGCAAAAACTCGGCTGGGGTCAGGTCGGGGTCAAAGTAGTTGTCAATCGCGTTGATTTGCGCGCTGACTGGTTCGAGAAAACTCTCAAAAAGCATCAAAAAGCGGCCGGGGAAATCGTTAACACGGTAGATTTCAGGGAGAAAGTTGATATATTTGCTCTGGTCTGAAACGAATATTTCAACACCGCGCTGCTCAATCAATTCCCCGCTGCCAGTCAATAAGTTGAATAGGCAGTTGTGTTTTTGAGCTCTTTGTACCGGCAATACCGTCAGGCTAATTTCAAGCAGCAGCATCCGCGCAAAGGGGTCCTTTGCCAGTTCCCAGCGCAGAATTTGACCCTCAGAGTTTTTGCTTAGGCCAACAGCGGGAACAGCTTCCGGAAGGTTAAAACTGTAGTCCTTCACTGCCAGGCCGGATGGGATGAAAGTTTCCAGGCGGTCGCCTTCATTAACCTGGCCGAGGTCCAAACGTGCCTTCAAGCTCACTGGTTCACCCTGATAGCGGCGGTAATAGTCGGCTGCCACCGAGAGCGGTTCCTCATTCAATAAGATGCGGTTGCTATCTACTGTCTTTTTCTGTTTCACAACACATCCGCTCCTTCAAGAGACCTTCCCTCCGCGTCCACCAGCATAACGTGGTGGTTGAGGGAACAAACCAGGGTGTTATCTGGGATGACGAGGCGCTTGTTTTCCAGCTTTTCAGTTTCTTCCAGGTCACCTTCTGTATTTTCCATGCGTGGATTTACAGGCCGGGTGGAGATTTCAACATCCATGACATATTTGACGCCAGGCACGCGCTGGACAAGCGCGTACACCTCGGCCGGGAAGAGGTCCTTGCCCAGCTCCCAACCGCGCCAACTGGCATCCAGCAAGGGGAACTCGGCTTCTCGCTCGGGGAATGGCACCAGCGGATTGAGGAAGTTCTGGATGTATTCTTTCACCCTCAAGGCAACAGTCTCGGGGTTGCTAAAATCATCCACCACAATCTTGACGTCTGCCCTCACACCCAGGTAGGCTGGCTCGTGCACTGAAACATGTGTGGTAAGCAAGCGGAACTTATCCAGGTGCAGGGTCAAACGGCGTGCCAGGTCCTGGTCCACGTGCAAGTGGGTAAGGTCGCCATGTCTCAAGTCGGTAGCCACGGCAGGCACAATCAGCACGCGCACCACCCCCAGATCGCTCGGGTCGCTCTGCAAGGTTGGAACCAGGCAGTGCGCCCGTGCGATATTACGGCTGAAATCCAGGCTAACTTGTTCAAAATCCTGCGCGGTAACGGCCCGTTTTTGAGCCTGCAACTCACGCTGAGCCCGCAGTTTCACTTCTTCCAGATCTTCTTCATCCCTGCCGCCTGAAGCCCGGGTGAGATTGGTGACCCTGGAAACATAGGCGATGGACGAGGTCATGTTTTGGAGCGTATTGACCGGCAGGTTACCCTTGGTGCCGCCGCCATAGCGGTAGCTGCTGAAGTAGATATCGCGCCCATTCTCGGGCACGCGTCCATAGAACTGCACCGAGCCATCCGGTTGACGCACTGACTGGCCCAAGCGTACGGTGCCAGAGGCTTCGTCCAGAGTGAAATGGCGGTCAAATGGCCCAGAACTGGCAAAGGAAGTCACATGCTTCCAGGGGACCAAAACATATTCGCCATTGCGGAACTCTTCCACCAGTAGG
>CAYVRH010000119.1:0-4813 GCA_964452955.1 uncultured Anaerolineaceae bacterium
CGCCGGCCCTCCTGTGGAAGAGCTAAGGAAATAAACGCAGTCAACATGTTCTTGCTGACACCAGGTATCCAACTTATGGATATCTTCAGTACTTAGCGTTGAAGGTAAAACTTTGGCAATGCGATGACCGAAAAATTCGCTATCCCAAGGCAGGAGGCGAACTAAATCTTCAATCTCAGTCATCAAAGCCTTCCTTGGATTCAACAGTATAGCTGGGTTTATCCATCAGACGATAATGCATACGGGCAACATATTCACCCAGAATTCCGAGGGCAAAAAGTTGAGCGCCTGAAAAAACCGCAATCAATGAAGCCAGAAAAGTGAAACCAGGAACCACACCACCATAGATAAGATAGCGGATGAAGGTATAAAGAAAAACGCCGATTCCGAAAAGTGTGAATAGAAACCCAATACCACTTGAGATGCGCAAAGGAAGGGTGCTGTAACCGGTCATCATATTGGTCGCATGCTGCAAGAGAGACTTGAAGCTGTAATTGGATTTTCCGATGGTCCTTGGCCGGTGCTGAACCTGGATAACGCCAAACCTGGTGGTCGCCCAGCTCAGGAGGACGTCGACGGCAACATTGGAGCCATTGAAAGCGGCAAAAGCATCACGCAGATTAGTGCGGAAGCCACGGAAAGCACTTACATTTCGCGCGCTTGCAGAATTCATCGTGTTGGATAAAGCAAGCTTGGTGATGACGGAAGCCATGTCCCGGAAAAAACCGTGTGTTTCTTCATTGGGAGCAGCGTAAACGACGTCAAAACCTTCATTGAGTTTTGCGAGGATTTGGGGGATGGCCGCGGCTGGATGCTGCAGATCATCATCCATCGTGATGCAAATTTCATTTTTGGCCGCACGGATACCACAAAGCAGGGCGTTGTGTTGGCCATAATTGCGCATGAGTTTGATGCCGCGAACGAGGCCGGGATTTTCAGCGACCAATTTCTCGACAACCTGCCAACTTTTGTCACGGCTGCCGTCATTAACCAGGATCATCTCAAAAGATAGGCCGAGCGGCTTTAGGACGGTTAGGACCTCATCTACCAAGGCGGCAAGGGAGCCCTCACTGTTATAAACAGGGACGATAATGGAGAGATTGAGGTTTTCATTCATGACAGGGTACCTCGCATTGCCAGGAATCGATCAATTTGACCGCACGTTCATTGAGTATACTCGATGAGATGGTCGGGATTTGTTCGATCCAATAAGGACATAGTACTGATTTAGTCTCTGAGCCAGGATTTTGAATAACTTCGCTCAGTTCCAACGCTGATTCAATATTGCCTGTTTTTTGGAAAGCAGAGATGAAAGGATAATATTCTTCATTTCTCTGTGGACTCAGGTTGAGTGATTGTGATCGCGAATACAGATTTACAGTTGTTGCCCAGTCCAGGTTTTGGTTTGCCAACTCAGCTTTTTCGTAGAAATAGCACCAAGTTTCCTCTTCGATAGTGCGAAAGTATTGATCCGGAAGGGTCGATTGGATCGCGTTAGTTCTGATCCGAGAAAGGTTAGAAAGGGGAATTATTTCTTTCCAAAGGCTGTAATAACGATCATTTACGAATTGAGTAGGATCTGCATCTTTGCTGAGAACTTGTAAACAGCCATTCTCAGGCACATACAAAACCAGCATATCCGAAGTGTTGCCTTCAAAGATAAACCCTCTAAGCCTACTGGTTATCACTTGATCAGCCGTCAAGTCAGGGAGTTGTGATTGCTCAGCTGTAGCAGCAAGAACTATTTGGTAGGGGATTGGATTATCGTGATTATCTGGTGCATAGATCAAATTGAGTGGGGCAGTCAGGGATGTCCCAGAGAAGTATTGGGCAAAAGGCAAAATTGTTGTGACCAGATTTGTTCCTGGTTTTATTTGTGGCATGCGCCAGGTCATTTGAGCGAAGAAGTCTTTTTGTTTTTCCCAAGATTGTTTAAATTCCCGGGCAGTCAGATAGTTGGTTCCAACGCTAAGACCAATAAGCAAGGCAAGGATGACCATCTTTTGGGTCTGCGTGCGGAAAAGCTGGTCTATCAGTGCAACGGTGAACAGGCTGGCACCAATCGAGAGAGCAAGCAGAAAACGATTATTTGGAAAATCGAGATTTGCTTTGAAACCAGCAACGATAAAAGGAACCATTGCCACCATTACACAAGCCAAACCAAGCCAAATCAGCCAAGCTGGTGTTCGGGTCTCCTGAGGTGCTTTTTTCTGTCGCATGAGCGAAAAAAGTAGATAAGCAATAAGGAAGGCAACCCCAACAAGCCCAATTCTAAGGGCTAATGCCCGTAAACCTTCGGAAGAATTGAATAGATCTGTAAAGGATGTCCACACAAGAAAACATGAGTCAAAGATTCCACGTATGAGTGTGAATACCAGATTGATTAAAGTGTCAATGGGGTGGGATTGTAAATTGCTTAGCAAGTTAAAACCATATGAAAACTGGTGGCTTGAAAGAATGCGAAACGCTGTGAAACTTAGAAATACCAGACTGTAAGGAAACCAGAATTTGAGTGCCGTCAGTGTGCGACTTCTAAAGTGTTGGCGCTGATGTGGGAGAATTAAATAAATAAGGATTGGACGAATTAGCTCTAATCCGTAAAAGTATTCCATAGGGGCAATTCCAAAAAACTGGCACACCAAAGCCAGAAGCATGAAAACCCAAGAGTATTTACTTTGTCTAAAAGCAAGCAACATTAGTATGTAAGAGCTGAAATATACTGCCAACAAAAAGTAGGTCTGACTGTACATGATTACAAAATAGTGGAACTTAAAACCCGGAAAGATGCTGAAAAGTAATGCGGTTGCGTAGGCAAAGAGTCGTTTTCCGGGCAAAAGCATTTCGAGAAGGATCCAAAACATGAGCGCGGAAAGCCATTTGGCGAAGATGGCAAAAATTTGCCAAGCCAGGATGGAATCCTTAAATATCGGCATGAAGATCAAATAAATATACGAAAGCAGCGGTCTATCACCCTTGAAGTATTCCGTAAAGCCGAAGACTCCAAAAATGCGGTAAGTAGAAACAATGTACCAATCATCAAGGAAAAAGCCCATCTTTGGAGCCAAGAGTCCATACGAAAGGCCGGAAAGTATCAATAGACCTAATGCAAGGGTAAAGTTCCTAAGCCAATTGGAAGAATCAATGGTTTTTGCCATATCTTGGGTGAATTATAAAAGATTAGCCTGTAAGTAGTTAGCTGTGATTCCAGTTGGCTTGGGATTTCAGCGAACAGGTCCGGGATAGATGATGGTAATGATTGTATAGACAACTCCTGAGGCAAAATGGAGCGCTAAGAGACCGAGAATAAAATATTTTTTCCAGGTTTGATTGGCTAACCGCGGAAAATTGCGTACCAGGTGGTCCATGCTGACAGCAAAGAGAATAAAGACGGCCATGACCGCTCCCCAGGAAAAATTGAGCATAGCAATATGGGGCAATTCGGTAAACAGCAAAAAGGTGAGCAAAGCGACTGCAAAATTCAACCATGCCAGTTGGATGTCAATTTTCCGGAAAGCTTCTTTCAGGTCAAAAGCAACCAGAGTAAGAGGAAATGCGATTGAAAGCAGCAGGAAGGCAAGAAACTTGAAAACGTTATTTGTATAATAAAGGGCGCCAACGAGGGGTTCAAAAAAGAAGCTGCTCTCAGTTGGATATTGAGTCATGAACCAGTACTGATATGCCAAGGATAGAATTGCTGGAAAAGCGAGGGCAGTCAGCAATCTCCAGTTCCAGTTGTTGATGGATCCGCACCGAAGCAAGCAATAAATACCCAAAGCAGGAAGAAATGATAAGGTGAAATTAGGTTTGGCAAATATCGCTAAATAACTTACAAAAGCAACCAGCAGCCAGTCTTTTACCTGTAATTGTTTGTCCCAGTGTTTTACGACATAAAAGAAAAGCCAGAGGGCGAATGGACGCAAGAGAATGTAAGTTGGATTATGCCAAAGATTGGCAGGAAAATAACCTAGAATCAAACGGCTCTTGAGTGTGAACAGGATAATAGGGTTGACTAATAGCAGACCAAAACTCGCCAACCAGGCATAAAGATACGCTTTGCTCCCAATTGATATCTTCCAATTTCGATAAAAATGGTTCTTTAGCATGATAACTGTTGCCAAGTAGGCTGCCATGGCAACGATGATGGCGCAGGCCGTGAAAGAATGATCGTAGAGATATTGCCAGAAACCAGAAAAATCCGGCAGAATTCTGAAAGGGAGAATGGTTCTGAGCACAAGGATAAGTTTTTGGAAAAGAGCATGTGGAACAGGGACAGGATTGTCTTTTGCCATCTCCACGGCAAAGGCGATGTGCGGTTTATAGTCACCCACGCGAATCTGTTGTAATGTGGCAATCAGACAAACTGCCAGAGTGAAAAAAATAAAAAATACGTCAAAACCTCGACGGAATTTGGGGTGCAACTCGGCAGTGGCTTCCATAATTAATTAATTCTATCTTATTCAACTCAGGAATAGGCAAATCAATGTCCCACAAGGTACACGATCGGGCAGGACCATAAATTGAGATGTCGAGAGTCGAATTTAATAATCAGTGGTTTCGCTATCCAGATAGGCTTGCTCAAAAGCCAGCAAGTCCTGTTTACGTGGTTTGACAGCCTTGGCAGGGATGCCCGCATAGATCATCCATGGTTCTGTAGAACGGGTGACCATGGCAAAGGCACCGACTGAGCAACCTTCGGCAATTGTCACACCAGGAAAAACGATGCTGTTAGTGCCGATAATGACATGCCTGCCGAGGTGTACTGCAGCTTTCTTCTCGTGTTTGTACTCATCCGGAACAGTCGGGTTGGTCAAGC
>CAYVRH010000120.1:0-4791 GCA_964452955.1 uncultured Anaerolineaceae bacterium
AACCTTTAGCGGCTGCCATTGGCATAGACCTGCCCATCAACTCACCAACTGGGAACATGATTATCAGCCTTGGAGGTGGTACCACCCAGGCTGCAGTCATTTCCATGACTGGGATTGTGAGCGCTGAAACCTCATCCGTAGCTGGTCTGCGGCTGGACGATGCCATTGCATCATATGTCAGAAAGAAATATGGTCTGGTCATCGGCCAACCCACCGCTGAACAATTGAAGATTAAAATTGGGTCTGCTTTGCCAGTGGATGAAGAAAAAACCATGGATATCCAGGGGCAGGACCAGGTTTCAGGGTTGCCCAAGCCAGCTACATTGGGTACAAATGAAATTGTGGATGCACTGCAACAGCCGCTGGAAGATATCGTTGCCACGATCAGGCGTGTGTTGGAAAAAACACCTCCTGAATTGATCTCGGATGTTATCGACCGGGGTGTGGCCTTATGTGGTGGTACCTCATTGATGAAGGGCTTGGATAAATATCTGACGGTCGCCCTTGGCATTCCGGCTTACGTGGTTGAGAACCCCTTAACCTGCACCGTCGAAGGCACAGCTAAAGGCTTTGAGAGCCTTGATCTGATTCTTAGAAATCATCCAAACTATTGATTCTGTCTTGGAAGGTAATAAGTCATACGTTGAAGCGATAGAACAGGGTCAACGTAAGATACTTCCACATCTTCCGGCAAACGGAGCGTAATCGGGGCGTAGTTGAGAATGGCGCGGACACCAGCCTTAACCAGCTTTTCCGCAACAGCAGGGGCAGCGCTGGCAGTCAGGGTGAGAGCGGCAATATGGATGTGGTTCTTATTCACGAACGTTTCCAACCCTTCTACGTCCTGCACAACTAAATGACCAATCTGCTTACCAATACGTTCCGGGTCATTATCAAAGACCGCGCAAATCTCAAAACCTTTGGTCCTGAAGCCCGCGTATTCCACAACGGCCTTACCCAGGTTCCCTGCTCCGATCAGGACAACTTGCCAGATACGGTTGAGGTTGAGGATCGTGTTAAGTTGATCCAAAAGATGCACGACATCGTAACCTGAACCTTGTTTGCCAAAACCACCAAACCAGGAAAGATCCTTTCGGATTTGTGTGGCTGGGATACCAATCATCTCGGCCAATTGAGCAGAAGAGACCACTTTGTGGCCATCCCGAAGCAATTGATTAAGCTTAAGCAGGTAAATGGGAAGTCTTCCAATGACAACATCAGGAATCTGGTTTTCAGTCATATTAAGCTCCCTCGTAAAACACCAATGATTTTTTTAAAGCATGTTATTATCTAAATAATTTCCAGTACAACTGTATATTATATAAGTAAAATTGCCAGTCTTGTGATTAAAATTACTATGCATAACCTCTTGAAGGAGCGAACATGAAAGCTGCGAGCACAATTTCTTACGTATTAGCCGGTTTATTGGTAATTTTTTCCTTTCTGTTCATCTTAGGGTCTGGTGGTGGCACTGGAAACCCCACCTGGCTAACCTATGGGATCATTGGCTTGGTTATCACTGGCATTCTGATTTTTGCTGGTTTTAAATTTGCCGCCCTGGCAAATCCACCCAAGCAAGAAGTCATTCAGAAAATCGATCTTTCTGGAAACGTGCGCATGGATACCATCAAGTGCCAGTCTTGTGGCGCACCGCTTTCCCCTGAAGATGTAAAACTTGCCAACGGTGCCGTGATGGTCACCTGCCACAGCTGCGGCACAACTTACCAAGTGACCGAGGAGCCAAAGTGGTAACGAAAAAATCAATCATTCTGCGGATAAGCCTGTTAATAGCCGTCCTATTTAGCAGCATTTTCTTTGCGACTCCTGTCAAGGCGCAGACTTACCGATTTACAATACCGATTTACGAAGTTGAAACTTATCTCGAAAAAGACGGCAGTTTGACCCTTAAGTACATTATGACATTCGAAAACGACTCGTCAGCAAGCCCATTGGATTTTGTTGATGTTGGCATGCCTGAGGCCTCTTATGCACTAAATAAAGTAACCGCCGACATTGATGGTGCCAAGATCAATCACATCAAGAATTCAAGTTATGTGAGCGGCCTCGAGCTTGGGCTTGGAAACATGGCCATTCAACCAGGCAAATCTGGTACGGTATCAGTGACTATCACCGATATTAGCCCGGTTCTTTACCCCTACGATGGTGGTGATAGGCAAAATTACGCCAATTTCCAATTCACGCCCAATTATTTTGGTTCCCAGTACGACCGTTCTAACGCGACCAAATATCGCATGACCATCATCTTGCCACCAGGTGTAGCTGCTGATCAGGGCGTTTATTATGAACCCAAAAGTTGGCCAGGCCCTGCAAACCCACAGGAAGCCTCGCTAACCCAGGATGGACGCGTATATTACTCCTGGTACACTGAAAACGCGGATGTTCACAGTGACTACCTTTTTGGCGCCGCTTTTCCTGCCGCGGTAGTGCCAGCTGAAGCCATATCGAGTAAGGACGTTTTTGATTCCACAGATTATGGCCCCGCGACCACTTCAAGTGGCTGGAAAGACTTTTTAAGCATGCTGCCATGCTGTGGCTCGATCATAGGTATTCTTGCCCTCTTTATTTACCTCGGAATCAAGGGCACACAGACTGCCAATAAACGCAAATTGGCCTATTTGCCGCCAAAAATTTCCATGGAGGGTCAGGGCATTAAAAGAGGGTTGACAGCGGTGGAAGCAGCCATTCTGATGGAAGAACCGATGAGTAAAATTTTGACGATGATCCTGTTTGGAATCATCAAGAAAGATGCGGCTACAGTCCTCCAAAAAGAACCTCTAAAAATTCAAGCTGCAAACCCCTTACCTGAAGGTCTCTACCCTTACGAAGTTGGCTTTATCAATTCGGCGACTGAAGAAAACCCGGCTAAACGGCGTACGATCATGCAGTCAACTATGATTGATTTGGTCAAAGAGGTTACCGAAAAGATGAAAGGTTTCAGCAAGAAAGAAACCCTTGACTATTACAAAGACATTATGAATCGTGCCTGGAGCAGCGTTCAAGGCTCCGAAACACCAGAAGTTAAGAGCGATCAGTTTGAAAAAGTGCTCGAGTGGACCATGCTGGATGATGAGTTTGATCAACGCACTAAGAAAACCTTTGACGACACGGTCATCATCCTGCCGCGTTGGTGGGGCAACTATGATCCTACATACCGCGAATTCTCCCAAGGTTCGCGCGGTGGAACCCGGGGTGTGGACGCCCCAACAACAGTTGGCAAATCTGTGCCAGGCAGCAGCGGTCCAAGCCTGAATATGCCCCGCTTGCCTGGTTCTGATTTTGCGGCCTCGCTTTTGGGTGGCATCCAAACCACCGCGGCTGGCGTGGTGGGAGATATCACCGGCTTCCAAGGCTCCATTACCAGTAAAACCAACCCTGTGCCTGTAGTACGACCTGTCAGCGGCAGCAGCGGTTGGCGAGGTGGTGGCGGCGGCGGGCATAGTTCTTGTGCTTGCGCTTGTGCCTGTGCTGGTTGTGCCTGTGCCTGTGCGGGTGGCGGCCGCTAAAGCCAAAACCCTATGGGACTTTTTAGCAGAACTAAAATGCGAAATCTCCTTTCACCGGGTCTGTATAGCTACAGCCTGGTGAATGGGGAGTCGAAATCTCAGATCCATTTACGGGTTGATGATGACCTGAGCGGCGCTCTGGTGATTAACGCCGCCCGTGTCGTGCACCTGAACCCCAGTGCTTCAGCCGTTGCCTATACCCGCCTGGAGAAGTACGAAAAATCGAAGGCCATAGATTTCCTCGGCCAGCTTTTTAAAGCTGATCGGCAACAGCTTGAAACTGACTATGCTGAAGCCAGTGCCAAAATTGACGCCCTGACGGATGAGACTTCAAACCTCTGTCCTGTGTGTGATTTGAATCTAGACATGGATATGCCATTCTCAGCCAAGCTTTCAGCTCCGTATCGCATGGACCTGGCGCTCACCTACCGCTGCAACAATGACTGTGCACACTGCTACAACGCCCGCCCTCGCAATTACCCGGAATTAGACACTGCAAGCTGGAAACGCATAATCGACAAAATTTGGGATCTTCGCATTCCACATTTGGTTTTTACCGGTGGTGAACCAACTTTACGAAATGATCTGGTGGAATTGGTGGAATACGCCCAGAAGAAGGGCATGATCACTGGTTTGAACACGAATGCACGGCGTCTTGCCAATCCGGAACTGGTTACAGCGTTGGTCCATGCCGGGCTGGATCATGTCCAGATCACAATTGAAGCCTCCTCGCCCCAGATTCATAACGAAATGGTCAGGTCTTCTACTGCCTGGCATGAAACAGTTCAAGGCCTGCGCAATGCTGTCAACTCGCGCCTCTACCTGATGACCAATACCACACTCCTGCGTAATAATGCCCAAACACTTCCTGAAATCCTGCGCTTTTTACATGAGGAAAAAGTGCCTACTGTTGGCTTGAACGCGCTGATTTATTCCGGGCACGGCGAGACTGTGAACACTGGACTTGCGGAAAGGGAACTACCGGGCTTGCTAAAGATTGCCCAGGAATTTACAAATGCATCAGGACAAAAACTAATCTGGTACACCCCCACCCAGTATTGCCAATTTGACCCACTGATGCTGGATTTGGGCATCAAGGGATGCACTGCCGCCTATTACAACATGTGCGTTGAACCGGATGGCGTGGTAATTCCTTGCCAATCCTACTACGAAGGTCTTGGCAATCTGCTTTCAGATGATTGGGAGAACATTTGGAACCATCCATTGGCGAAAGAATTGCGGGAACGCAAGAACATTCCCGCTGGAT
>CAYVRH010000121.1:0-4758 GCA_964452955.1 uncultured Anaerolineaceae bacterium
ATCGTTGGAATATTTACAATGAAGGTTTCTCAGGGGCGCTCGCTGACCTTTCCAAAGATGATTTGCTGGCTTTTCTTGGCCTGACGCAGCGCTACATCGAAGAATCCCTGCTTGCCAACCAGCGCCCAGACAAACTCTACCACAGCTATAACATCCTTCACTTAGGTGAGAATAGTGTCTCCGTCGGGCATCTGCAAGAAATGCTGGAAGGGCAGGTGGCCATCCTTTCTTCAAAGATGCTCTCAGGTGATGAATCGCTGGTGCTGTTGCAAAGTCTACGGGATAGTGCTCTTTACAGGGAGGACCAGAATACCTACATTCTCTACCCTGATAAAGTTCTGCCGGGCTTCCTGGCGAAAAACACTCTGACAGCAGATCAGGTGAATGGGCTACGTTTGCCCGGCGTTTTGGCAGACAATCTGGATAAAAGCCTGTTTGTGCGGGACCAGCTTGGGATTTATCACTTCAGCGGAAAGTTGCACAACGCAAAAAATGTTAACCAGGCCCTGCAAGTTCTTGCAGACAAGCCGCAATTTGCTGAGATGGTTGCAGTTGAAAAGGACAAAATCACCGCGCTCTTCGAGGAAGTATTCCACCATACTGAGTTCACCGGCAGATCGGGCACCTTCTTTGCCTATGAGGGGTTGGGCAGCGTGTACTGGCATATGGTCTCAAAACTGCTCCTGGCTACTCAAGAAACGGCATTGCGGCATCGCCATGAACCTGCCGTAGCAGCTTTGGTTGACAAATACCACGAAATAAGCGGTGGCCTCGGTTTCAATAAATCGCCAGCCGTTTTTGGTGCTTTCCCCACCGACCCTTATTCTCACACGCCAAGAGGTCAGGGGGCGCGCCAGCCTGGTATGACCGGCTTGGTGAAAGAAGAGATTCTTACTCGACAGTCTGAGCTTGGATGGTCCATTGAAAATGGATGCCTCACTTTCAATGCGTTGCTTTTTGACCCCAAAGAACTGCTTTCCACGCCAGCAATTTTCAATTACTTGGATGTCAAGGGCAATAAACAGAATTTGGATTTGGCAGCTGGTTCCTTGGCATACACTATTTGCCAGGTACCGGTTGTCATTCAACTTGCAAATCTTTCGAGTATTGAAATTCATCTGACGGATGGGGCTAAAATTGGGGTTAATGACGATCACCTAGATGCGGAAAACAGCCAGCATGTCTTCCAACGGGACGGAATTATCCATCACCTGGTGGTTCATCTGTCAAAGGCTTCGTTTCAAACGCATTAATAAGAATTTAGAGGGTGAAAATGACAAAAGTAGAAGCAATTTTTCCGGATAATTTTATCTGGGGTGCAGCCACAGCCGCTTATCAAATTGAAGGTGCTTGGGCTGAGAATGGCAAAGGTGAGTCTATCTGGGATCGCTTTGCGCATACCCCCGGAAAGATCCGCAATGGGGACAGCGGCGATGTTGCCAGCGACCACTATCATCGCTGGCAGGAAGATATCGCCCTGATGAAATCCATCGGCTTAAAGTCTTACAGGCTATCCCTGGCCTGGTCAAGAATTCTCCCCAATGGGCGAGGGAAGGTTAATCAAGCGGGATTAGATTTCTACGACAAGCTGATTGATGGCCTGTTGGAGGCTGGCATCCGCCCTCTGGTCACTTTGTTTCATTGGGATCTGCCCCAGGCGCTTCAGGATGAAGGGGGGTTCGCGGCCCGCTCAACCGCTGAAGCTTTCGTGGAATACGCGGAAGTGGCCACCCGCCACCTGGGAGATCGGGTTACCCATTGGGTAACGCACAATGAACCCTCTGTGTATTCGTTTGTGGGGCATGTGTTTGGTGCACACGCGCCAGGGCTTAAGGATCCTTACACTGCTTTGCGGGTTGCCCATCACTTGCTACTCTCGCATGGTTGGAGCGTCCCTGTGATCCGAGCTAACTGTCCGTCTGCGGAAGTTGGCATTGCGATCAACGTGAATTTCGGCCAACCCGCTTCGCCAAGCACTTATGACTACAAAGTTTGGCAGAATGAATTTGGGATGTGGTCGCGTTGGTTCCTGGACCCGCTCTACGGCCGTCAGTACCCTCCTGACCTGGTGGCGTATTCAATCAACAATCACAGTTTGCCGGTAGATGGCTTGGACTTTGTTCAATCAGGCGACATGCAGGCAGTTGCCGCCCCATTGGATTTTCTGGGAGTGAATTACTATACACGCCAGCTTGCGCGTGATAAAAGCCTTCCACCCGGTCAAAATTTACCCCCCACCGTATTCCAGGCGCCCAAGAACGATCACGATTGGCAGGAGATGGAAGATTGGGAAGTGTATCCGGATGGTTTGTTCAACGTTTTGACCTGGTTATATTTCGAATATCAGCCTGCAACGATGTACATCACTGAGAATGGGGCAAGCTGGTCCGATGGCCCGGATGAAAACGGCCGGGTGAAGGACTCCCGCCGCATTAATTTTCTACAGCGGCATTTTGAGGCAGCTTATCGAGCTATCCAGATTGGGGTTCCATTGAAGGGCTATTATGTTTGGTCGCTCATGGACAATTTGGAGTGGGGTCATGGCTTTTCACAGCGCTTCGGTTTGATATGGGTCGATTTCAAAACCGGGCAACGCATTCTGAAAGATAGCGCGCTTTGGTACAAGCGCGTCATTTCCCAAAACGCACTCCCTGAAACGCCTACTGACACAATAAAGGATCTTGATTAGTGCTCCTGATCTGCTGCCCAACCAAGATTTAATCTACAAAACGGCGGAGATTTAGGAACTTTCATAATACTAAACTGCACCCCCTATTTGGACAAATAATCCAAGTACGAGGTGCAGTTTGAATTAGTTCATCTGCATTGACGTTAGAGGCATTATTTCTTGCGGCTGACGAGCCAGTTGATAATGAGCTCTTTTTCTTCAGGGCTGATTTTGGCGCCGTAACCAATCATCCTATCCAGTGTCTTGGACCATTCTTCGGCAGTTTTATTCTGCGAAAGGATGAAATCGAGGGTGTGTTTGGTTTTGGCTTTCTCAAAGATAAGGGCTTCCATTTCTGC
Source organism: uncultured Anaerolineaceae bacterium (assembly GCA_964452955.1). Taxonomy (GTDB): domain Bacteria; phylum Chloroflexota; class Anaerolineae; order Anaerolineales; family Anaerolineaceae; genus Mesolinea. The sequence continues at coordinate 3,028 of CAYVRH010000121.1, forward strand.
ATCCGTCAGAGTCGGAGCAGCGGGCGGTTGGGTAGCCTCAACTATCGGAGCGGAAGTTTCCGTGGCTGCAGGGGCAGGTTGGGTGGGCTCGACCACTACAACCGTTGGGGCAACGGTGGCGGGTAGGGCATTGGAATCAACGGTTGCTGCAGGCGTTGGGCTGCAAGCTGCCACTACGAGCAGCATTAGGGTTAGCAGGAAGAATATTCGTTTGGTTTTCATAGTTTTATCCTTTCGATTACAGGATTCTATGAGGTCAGCCCATCGGTTTCAAGCAAAGGATTATACAGGTATGTACAAGATACCTGGATAATCATTAAATCTTTGGATGATCGAGAATCTACCTAGTCGGACGCGCAGCGGAAGCCGAGGTTATTGCTGCTGTGGAAGTCGGGGTCAAACCTGCGGGCGCTGACGAGTAAATTAAGCGGGGCGCTATCCCAGCCGCCACCGCGCACCACCCGGTAGAGATCCGCTGGTCCGCCTGTGAGGGGTTCTTCAGAAGCGCCGGGGCGGTAATCCGTAACATAGCGGCTTGCGGTCCATTCCCAAACGTTCCCAGCCAGATTCAAAACGCCATACGCACTGGCACCTCCGGGATAAGTAGCAACCGGCTGCGTGTCATCGGTGCAATTATCCAGGCTGGCAGCTTGCCGGGCATTGGTGATGGCACAAGCGGGGCTTTCATCCCCCCAAGGGAAGGCATTCGGCTTCTCGGCTCCGCGGGCGGCCTTTTCCCATTCGGCTTCAGTCGGCAGGCGTTTACCCGCCCAGGCGCAGAACTGCTCAGCTTGCTTCCAGGAGACGTTCACCACTGGATATTCGGCGAATTGTGGGTCATCGTAATAATGCTCGCGAGTTTCTGAGGATAAAGCGCTGGGAGCAATACAAGCACCAGCCTGAACGCACTCAGCGAACCTGGCGTTGGTCACTTCGGTCGTGTCAATCTTAAATTCAGGAAGTTCCACCGATTTCGAGGGCAACTGGTCAGAAAGACAGCTCAGATTGGCGTTATGGGCAGGGTCGCAGCCAAGATAAAAGGCTCCGGCTGGAATAGTCACCATTTCTGAAAGGTCAGTAGCTTCTTGAGGAGGAGCGACCTCATCAGATGGCACCACTTTAATTGGTGGTTGGCCAACTTCGCCGGGGACGGGCATTGGACCGGATTGGCACGCGCTCAGCAGCAACAACGCGCAGACGGTCAGTAAAAGGGCGGTTTTCATATGCATGCTCCTTTCCGGGCGGTTGCATGTAAAAATTTCCTCATTTTGATTATATGATGCAATTATTAACAACCCAAGGAAAAAACTGGGCACAAGGGGCAAAAATCTCTAACCTTTCAGCAGAAACTACGAAATTTGCGAGTATCGAGGTCGGGATTGATCTTTGAAAACCATTAAGCTTATCCATGAGAAATATCAAAAAAGTCCTTTTCAAACTTTATTTTTCAGCGAGAATGATTGACGTAAAAATTTCGACAAGCTTGCTGGCGGAGCTAATTGATCGTCTTCAGCGACCAGTTCATATTTGTCAACAAAACGAAACTCACTGGTAAAATTATTCCAATACCTTAAAAAACTGTAGGCACTTGTTGTCGCACCATCTTGTCAATTTAAACGGCAGTCAATCGACCCCAGCAGAAGAAGAGGGTTTTCGGTAAATGATGAGAGAACGACTTTATTCCACCTTAGATGCATTATTACCTGTTTTTGCTACGTTGGCAGCTTTGCT
>CAYVRH010000122.1:0-4726 GCA_964452955.1 uncultured Anaerolineaceae bacterium
CAAGCTCTTTGGCAAGCACTACCTCAGGTACGCAGGTCATGCCAACTACATCCCCGCCCAACTTCCTGTACATACGGATCTCGGCGGGGGTTTCAAAACGAGGGCCATTGGTAGCTACATAGACTGACTCTTTGCGCAAATTCAAATTGAATTCCGGTGCCAGTTCCAACACTTTGGCGCCCAGGCTAGGGCAGAACGGCTGATCCATACTGGTATGCGCCAGGCCGCTATCACCGCCGTCAAAAAAACTCAGGGGGCGTCCGTTGGTGAAATCCAGAAAGTCAGTGATCAGCGCCAGGCCCAAGGGAGGAATTTCAGGATTAATGGAACCAACTGCATAGGCGGCTAAAACCTGTTGGACGCCCAGCATCTTCAGGGCTTTGATGTTGGCGCGATAATTGATGTTATGAGGTGGGGTGGTGTGCTGAAGGCCGTGCCGGGCAAGGAATACGAGATCTAGAGCCGGGTCTTCACTCAGGAAGACCTGGGCTGGTCCATAGGAGGTTTCAATCTTTTCTGGCCGAAAGCAGTGGCCGGCGATTTCATAAATACCGGTGCCAGTGATGATTGCTGATCTCATAGCAGTCCCTTTTCTCCAAAGTAACGTTTGAGGTCATACGGGTTTAGGATACCATATTGTGTGACCACACCAGAGACCAAATGCGGGGGTGTGATGTCAAAAGCCGGATAATAGGCATCTATGGCCTGGTCTGTGGTGGGGATACCGCGGCAGTTTTTCATCTCCGCTGGATCGCGTTCTTCAATTTCGATGGAAGCGCGATCTGGTTTTTTCTTATCCGCTCCACCAGAATACACGAAGTAGGGCACGCCGTGATAATGCGCGGTAATGGCGTTTTGGAAGGTGCCGATCTTATTGACCACATGGCCATCCAGGGTTACCAGGTCGGCCGCGGTAAAGTATTTTTGAATTTTGCCCTGGGAAAGCACGTAAGCGGGCATATTGTCACCGATGATTTGCACTGGCACGCCAATTTCGTAAACGCTGGGCGCGGTCAGGCGAGCGCCTTGAAGGTAAGGGCGGGTTTCGGGGGTAAACACGTGAATGCGCTTGCCATCACGTTTAGCCAAGGCCAGGCTCATCAGGAACGAGGTCTCAGCAAAACACATGGTAAGCACGCCATCGCCATCATCAATCAGGCTGGCGCCATACTCACCGACCTTGCCATAACGCTCATAATTTGCATCGCGGTAGTTTTCAATCCAACCCAGCAAGCTGCTTTCAACCTGCTCACCCTTGTCCAGGAATTCATTGGCCAGGCTTGTGGTTTTTTCAAGCAACCTTGCCAGGGAGGTATTGGTTGGCCGGGTGCTGGTGAGCCTTTGGCGGGCTGCTTCGAGCGCTGCACGCTGTGATGCGGTCGATTTTTGCGCGCATTGCCTGGCAGCCATGGCCATGCCATACATGGCCGCGATGGAGGGCCCACCACCCTGGGTGACCATCTCTTCAATCGCGCGGGCTACTTCTTCCACTGTAGTGCAGGTGACAAAAACCTTTTCAAAAGGATACTTGCGGCGATCACCGATGATAACCTTGCCATCCGCGTACACAGCCACATTTTCACGGCGCAACAGCCAGGGCAAGATTTGATTGATTTCAGTCGCGTTCATGAAGCTCCTAGAAGTTTTTCAGGCCGGTCAGTTTGCCATAACCCATGATGGAGAGGGTTACAGAGGCAATGACGAAGAGAATGACGAATGCCAGCATGATGTAATCAGATTTTTGCATTTTCAAGCGCAGGAAGTTGGTGCGCTGTTCTTTAGCGCCGAAGCCCTTTGACTCCAGCGCCATGGCAAAGATATTGGTGCTGCGGATGGTGGAAATAAAGACCGGCACCAGTAAAGGCAGGAATTTGCGAATACGGTCGATCAGGTTGCCTGAGTCGAGGTCGAGGCCGCGGCTGCGTTGAGCCTGGCTGATGGTGACTGTGCTCGAAGCGATGGTAGGTACCAGGCGCAAGGCGGTTGAGATGGCAAAACCGACCCGGTAAGGCACACCCAGCTTGATGAGGCCCAACACGAGTTCCTCGTTACGGGTGGTACTGATCAGCACCACACCAGCCGAAATCATCAGAACCATGAGGAGTGTCCTGGCGATGGCATAGAAGAAGGACTCCTTATAGATGAAGAGGAACCAATGCGTTTGTCCTTTGGCAAAGACATTCCAAAGGATCAGACTGAAGAGGCTCAGAATGATCAATAAGACACGAATGCGGTAGATATTCTGGAAGGCTTTGGAGACATAAAGTTCCAAGAAAATGAGGACGGCTACAGGGAGCATCCAGAGTGGGTTCTGGAAGAGCAAAATGGCTACGAAACTGAGTAGGAAGATAATGATCTTCGTCCTTGGATCCAGGCGGTGAATAAATGAATTGTTATCGAGATAAAGTTCGGCATCCATTAGTTTTCCTTGCCTTCCATGCACTCAAGCATCTCTTCAGGATAGAGGAAGGTGTTCCCCAGTTTATTGCTGAATTCGACAAAATGTGGCGGTCGCAGAGAAGCAGCTTGCAGTTCTTCGGTATGCGCGAAGACTTCGCGCGTGGTTCCCTGCAGGAAGAGCTGGCCATCTTTCATGACAAAGACCCGTTTGGCGTACTCAGCGACGACCCACATGTGATGGGTGACGAAGATGATGGTGCTGCCGTTTTCATTCAGTTGGCGCACCATATTCATCATGCTGCGTTGTTCAGCATAGTCCAAACCGGTGGTTGGTTCATCCAGGATCAGGATTTCTGGTTTGGCAGCTAAAATCGATGCCACCGCGACACGTTGGCGGCCACTCTTGGTGAGAGAGAAGGGGTCCAGGTCTTCACACCCAGCCAGCCCGACGGCTGAAAGAGCGTTCGTGACGGTGGCTTTAACGTCTTCCTCAGACATCTTGCGGAGGCGTGGGCTGAAGGCTACTTCTTCAAAGACAGTCTCAGAGAAGATCTGATGATCCGGGTTTTGGAAGACATAGCCCACCTTCTGACCCAGTTTGAAAACACCCTGGTCTTTGGTGGGAATGCCGTTGACCGAAACTTCACCGGCGGTGGGCATAAAGAGACCATTGAAATGCTTGGCCAGGGTGGTCTTGCCGCTGCCGTTCTGGCCAACGATGGCCACCATATCGCCCTTGAAGATATCCATGCTGACACCGTTCAAGGCTTTTACGCTCGTGTTATAGGAATATTCAAGATTTTTACATTGGATGAGAGGTTCAGTGAGTTTGGCTAAAGCGGCTTTTTCTTCCGCCACCTTATTTTCATAAGCCTTGGCATTCACCCGCCAGCCTTGGGCTTGGAAGGCTTTTACACCCTCATCAGGGGTCAAGGGCAAGTCGCTTGCACCCATACGCTTGAAGAATTTAGGGATGCCCAGGGGCATCACACCCAGGTTTTCCATGGTGTCGACATCGGTCAGCACTTCGGTGGTAGGACCGATCTTGAGAATCTTGCCTTCTTTGATGAGCGCCACGCGATCAGCAAAGAGGGCCTCTTCGGTTTCGTGCTCGATGATCATCAAGGTGAGGTCATCGCGCTTACAGAGCTTGTGAGTAATCTCGAAAACACCCATCTTGCTGATGGGGTCCAAATCGGTGGTGGGTTCATCCATGACCAGAATTTTTGGTTTGAGGGCCAGCACCGAGGCAATAGCCAGTTTTTGTTTTTGACCGCCCGAAAGGGTGGAAGGCGGCCGCCTGCGAAAGGCATCCAGGCCGACGTAATTCAGGTTCTCATCGATGCGGCGCTTGATTTCGTCCCATTCTTCAGCGAAATTTTCTGGTCCGAAGGCTACCTCAAGCTCCACGTTGGTGGAGAAGAGCTCAGCTTCAAAATCCTGGAAGACCATGCCCACGATTTCGGACATTTGGGCAACGCTCTGCTCGCGGGTGTTGCGGCCCATCACGTTGATCTCGCCCTTCAACTTGCCATTGAAGAAATTCGGGATCAGGCTGTTGATGGTCGAGGCCAGGGTGCTTTTGCCAGCCTCGCTGGGGCCCATAATAACCAGAAACTCTCCTTTGTTGACCTCGAGGTCAATGCCATCAAGGGCAGGTTTCTTCACCCCGCGATAATTGAAACGCAGGTCCTTAATCGTAATGATTGGTTCTGGCATTAATCCTCCGAAATAATAATTTCACTTTGCTTGCCCAGAATGAATCTTTCCTTTGGGCGTTACCTAGATCTTATGTTTGGTTGTCCGGAATATCAGCCAAAATGCCGGACATGAGTGATATACATGCACAATAAAACTATCGACCCCCGATTGCACTCCGATCTCATCGAGCCTCATTTAAGGCATCCACCCCGAAATTTAGAGGGGGTAATGATTAACTTTATTGCTTCAAAAAAATGGGATGTTAAGAGATTGCGTGAACTTGACAGTACTTTTTCAATATTCAACTGAGATTTAAGCATCATGTTTTCTCTCAGAAAATGATTTGAATTATTCAGCGAGCTATCGATTAATGTCAATTTACTACGTCCTGAATTCTATGGTGAATGACCCTAATGGTCAAGAGAATCCTCCAATTAATGGAGCAAATTTTATAGGATATATACTGATTGTGGCTTCATCGATGATTGAATTAGTTTCCTTTCATTTAGCAGAAATTGGGGATCCTCAAAAGACCGGAAGGCTTCACTCAAACTCGTTTGAGATAAGAAGAAAATACGTGGAATTGGCTTGCTGGATGTAGAGCTGAAATGCTTACTCTTTAAAA
>CAYVRH010000123.1:0-4726 GCA_964452955.1 uncultured Anaerolineaceae bacterium
TTATCTTCAAAGATGAAACTGATCAACCATCACTGCCTTTTCGCCGTGTTCTACCAGCCTTGCTTTATAATTTCGCCATGCGAAGGTCCCTTCTCTTGAAAAACCTGCTGGTCGGTATTTTGCTAATGATGCTGCTCTCTGCTTGTCATTCGGAAAAAGAAGCCCCTGCTAGCATGCCGACCCAGACAATGGCAGCAGACACAACTTTGTCCGCTCCCTCCCCAACTTTGCTTAAACCAACGCTGCGAGCCACCTCACGGCCATCCACCTCCACACCAGGCCCGGTTTGTACCGAGAATCAAGGCAAAATGATGGCAGACTCATTGCCGGCTGAAGGCATCAACGCGGAAGTGCCTTTCAAAATCTACCTGCCACCTTGTTATGATTTTGACTCGAAAACCCGATACCCATTATTGATCCTGCTGCATGGCTCAGGACCCGCTGGTGACGAGAATATGTGGCCTGGTTTTGGATTGGCGGAAACGATGGACCAAAAAATCGCCGATGGCATGGTGCCCTTCCTGGTGGTGACGCCCAGAATTTACAACCTGCAGGGCGATTTTCTGGCGGTCAGTAAAACGATCGCCAAAACCCTGGTAGCGTATGTAGATGCCCACTACCGCACCAAGACCGGTGCTGCCAATCAGGCCTTGGGAGGTCTTTCTTACGGCGCCATCTGGACGCTTCGCACCGCAACAAACTATCCGCAAGATTTCAGCAAGCTGGGTCTACACAGCAACGCCGCGGTGCTGGATGACATGGTGGCATTTTCGCAGAAGATGCTCACCTTGAAAGCAGACAAGCGCCCATTGATCTGGCTGGATGCTGGCGTTAACGACTACTACCTGTGGTCCAATACCAAAATGGACGAGGTGCTCAATAATGACCGTATCAGCCATTTCTGGCATCTGGGCCCTGGGGCACACGAGGCCGCTTATTGGCAGGCAAATCTGGATGCATACCTCAGTTTTTACAGCACAGGCTGGTAGGCTTTACTTACACCACAACCTCAAACCAACTCCGATCATTTAGCTGCAGCGCCATGACAATCGTACAAGTTGATGCCAAATTGACCGCGATTGTTTTGTGGGGTCCCATCCGGTGCGCCAGCGTTAGTGGTTTCGTTCGAAAAACCGCTGACTACCTGGCAGTTCTCCTGCACCCAACTGCTGACCGTGCTGTTGGATTCGTTGCCCCCAAACCCACCACCGCCACCGTTGTTACTGGTATAGATAAACCTTAGCTCGTTGTTGATAAGCAGAGTCTGGAGCGATGCCACGGTCAGAACCGGGTCCTGGCCCGAAAAACCACCCAGGTAAAGCACGCCCCGGCCCGTCTCGATGACATAGTCCGTGCCTTGCATGGAACTTGGCACAGCCAGCATCCAGCGCATGCCTAGCGTGTTTTCCTGTAGATAGGTCAGCAAGCTTGCGTTTACCTGTGTATCGGCAAAATTGCCTGGTCCTCCAGCGCTCTCGCCGCTATAGGCAGCCGGCAAAGACTGGTTCGCGCTGGCATTTTGCATGGTCAGGTAAGACCAGATCGCTGGGATGAGCAGAATACTCATCATTAGTATGGCCAGGGCTGAAAGTTGGAGTTTAGGTTTGTGGGTTAACCATGCGATGAGCGCGCAAAGCCAACCCGCTCCCATCAAGCCAAGAGCAGTCCAAGGCCAGTTAGCAGCGGGCAATACGCTTCGCACGATCAAATATTGATAGATGCATGTTGCCAATACCAGCGCCAGGAGCAAACCAACTGCCAGTTTGGGTTTTTCCAAGCGCATTTGCCACAGGATTCCAACACCAATCCCCACCAGCGCCGCGATGGCTGGAACGAGGGTCAGCAAATAATACTCATGGAAAAAGCCGGCAATGCTAAAGAAGACTACGCAAGTGAGCAGCCAACCACCCCAAAGAATGAGGGCTTGATGCTCACGCTGAAGTGGGAAATGCCACTTGAAAACAATTGACAGTAACAATAAGGCTGCCAGTGCGAAGGGTAGGAGCCAGGCAATATCTTTGGAAAGCGGTAATTGGAACAGGCGAAAGGCACCAGGTTGCCCCACGTTCATCCCCCCGGCCATTCCGCCCCCCTGAGCACGGTCATCCCCCGGGCGGAAATTGGTTGCAAAGTTCTGACCATCCAATTGATTCCCATCTGGACCACCAGGCATACTCCCCGGGTAGAAATTGGGAGGTATCGCTCCTTCAAAATTGGGCAGTGTACCCCCGGGGAATGCGCCGCCTGTTGGGGGTTGATTCCCTGGCAACCCAAAACCATCGCCTGTGGGAGTGCCTTGTCTGCTCCCCATCATACCGAGCAGGCGCTGCATGCCGTTATATCCAATCGCAAGCGACCATTCTGAATTGTCAGTCGTACTGCCCACATAGGGTCGCTGCTCTGCCGGGGTCAGGTCCACAACTGTTATCCAGGAAAGGGAGATAAGTAAAAGCAATAAAACTGAAAGGGAAATCTTCCAGATCTTCTTGCCAAATTTCTCTTTTGCCCCCAGCAAATACATCAGGTAAAAAGCTGGCAGAGGTAGAAAAGCCTCCAACATCTTGATATTAAATCCCAAACCTACCGACACACCGCCCCAGAGCAGCCATTTCAATTTGCCGGTCTCAGTCGCTTTGGTGTAGCACCAGGCCGCAAATAACAGGGTCAGGATCAATAGGCTATCCATGGTATTGTTACGGTCGGTAGCCACCGCAATGGGAGCAAACGCGACCGCGGCGGCAGCAACAAGCCCCGCGATGTCCCCAAAGATCCTCCTGACAAGATGAAAAATCAGCACCGTGGAACCGATCCCAGCCAGAATTCCTGGTAAAAGTACGCTAAAACCTGAAATCCCAAATATCCAAGCCGAAAGTGCCTGAATCCAGAGCCCCAGGGGTGGTTTGTCAACCGAGACTGACCCGCCAGGTTCAGCAGCTACAAAAAAGAAGTTGTGCCAGCTTTGCAGCATGGCCTTAATCGCTGCTGTGTAATAGTGATTTGCCAGGCCCAACTGGCTCAGGTTGGCAAACCTGAGGTACGCAGTCAGGCCTACAATGATTGCCAAAACCATCCCGACTAGAAACCTGGTGTGATGCTTTTGCTGACTTCTCTCAAGGGAAGTTTTTGGGGTTGTTTGAAGGGATCTTTCCATGGGATTCTCCAGAATCTTCAGGATAATTGCACATGGAAGTAATACCCCTCACTTATTAAGAATTGATTTACTTTCCGCTTAGGGGTAATTCAGTCAAGAAAAAAAGCCCTTGCGGGCTTTTCTTATTTTGATTGTTGGCTGATCGCCTTCAATGTGCGGGCACAGGCGTTGTCCAGATGCTTGTTCAGCAGTTTCACTGCCTTTTTAATATCCTTTTGCTCCAGGGCATCCAAAACAGCACGGTGTTCATCAGCCAAGATATTGACGTTGCGCGCGGTCTGGGTCAAAACAAGCGTACGAATGCGCAAAGACATATCATCCACTGATTGGAAAATCCTAAAAAATGCACTATTATTTACTTTCGCGGCCAGATACCCATGGAATTGAACATCAGCCTGGGCAAGGGATTCCTTCAGTTCATCCTCACTTGCCGATTGGTCCGGTAAATTTAAGATGTCACGTAAATCTTTGTAATCTTCATCGGTTAAGGTAGGTCCCACCTTTTCAATGGCGTAACCTTCCAGAAGCTTGCGGACTTCATAGAGTTCGCAAACATCATCCTCTTCGATCATCGAGACAATCGGCGTTTTGTAATAGTCAGTAACCACCAGGCCGTCGTGCTTGAGCATCGCCAGGGCTTCGCGTACCGGGGTTTGGCTTACACCCAGGTCACCAGCCAATTGGTCGATATTCATTGGCATGCCCGGGGCATACTTATTGGTAAGTATGTTGTTTTTTAAACGCTGATAGACCCTCTGTTGGAGGGAATCGACCTTAAGTTTAGATTCCATGAACACTGACCCTCCCTTTGCAGGTTTCGGTTCTTTTAAATGATGACCACCTGTTCAACTGAACATGATTCTATCCCTAAAAACTCACATGTAAAGGATGAAAATTTTTCTGTGTTATTTCCGCTGATACAAATGCGATATTGGCGCTCAGAAGCCTGCTGCTGATTAAGGCAACCCCGGTCTTTCAACCAGTCCCTGATCTCGATCACAACCTCTTCTGCCGGGTCGATGATGGCCACTTTTCCACCCAAAGCCTCGGCTGTTTCGCGCCTGACGCAGGTCAGGTCGGTGCAACCAAAAATCAACGCGTCCATATCAAGATCTGCGAAAGGCAGCAGGTATTCCCTAACCAGGGCCTTAATCTGAGCCTTATCCTGGATCTGGCCCAACTCAGCCAGGCGCAATAAGGTAACCGGTGCAGATTCCATTACTTTGACTTCTGGGTTGATATCTTCAAGCTTATTTTTGTAAGCATGTGAATTGACCGTCAGTTCAGTGCCCCAAACACCAATTCGTTTGGAGCCGGGCACGCGTAAGGCTGCCCGCACGCCAGGTTCAATCATGCCCAGGACCGGAATTTCCCTTATTTCCTGCCGCACAGCCTCCAAAGCCGCTACTGAAGCAGTATTACAACCAATCAGGATGGCTTTCACGCCCTGTCTGGCCATCCATTTGCAGCACTCAATCGTATTGCTGCGCACTTTTTCGGCTGGCTGGGGCCCGTATGGTTGCCTGGCCGTATCGCCCAAATAAAGCACGTCTTCCGCCGGCAGAAGGTCCATCA
>CAYVRH010000124.1:0-4710 GCA_964452955.1 uncultured Anaerolineaceae bacterium
ATCCTGCTGGGAGGCGGTCAGCCAGGTATCCAGCGGTTCAGCAAGGTACAAACCGGTTCGCGGGTCTAATCTTTCTTCACGCATAATGCTTCACTGTACAACGGTCCATTCTACCATTGTTGGGGTCATGGCCGGATTCGGGGCTGGTTGGATTTATCCATTTTATATTAATTGTCAATCTTGAAGCAGTCAATTCTTTTAAGCCCTCCCTTCAGGGAGGGTCCGCGCAGCGGGGGTGAGGGGATATAGGCTTGCTTAAGCTCTTGATCCAGGATTTGCATTACCATGTCCTTAACAGCCAAGCAAACCTCGTCAAAGCTTTGGATGACATCATGATTTGTAAACCGGATTGTCTTGATTCCTAAGCCCTGAAGCGAATAGGTTCTTTTTTCATCTTGATTGGCTTTATCATTCTCATAACGCTGTCCACCATCTATCTCAATTGCTAAATGCGCTTTGGGACAGTAAAAATCCAAAATGAAATTACCAACTATTCTCTGACGGTACCACTGTGGTTGATAGGTTCTAAGAAAGTCATACCATAACTTTCTCTCTGCTTTGGTTGCATTATTTCTAAGATTTCTGGAAAGATTTCGTAGATTTAAGTTCCTTGGTAGGCGCATTATTTAATTGTAATAGCAGGTTATTTTTTACTAATTGATATTCGAATTGAACGTACATGGTGCATATGGTTGTTCAGCTTTGCTTTTCCTATACGGCTTTTTATCGTTCGTTGTCCCGAAGGTTTAAAATTTATTAAAGTAAGATAGGTTATCTTTATTGTCAAATTGTTACGCAAAAGGATCCCCTCATCAGGCACTGCGTGCCAGCTTACTCCATGGTGCTTCGCACCGCGAGTACGGTTCCCAGTCCCCCAAAACTGGGAAGCCCAAGTTGATTTACCCTCCTTTTGAGGAGGATCGCAAAGAAGGGGTGAAGGGTTCTTTTTATTTGAGTTGCACCTCATAAAAGAACAACTCATCAGGCACTGCGAACCACCTCAAAATTGCGTGCTAGCTTTCCCCCTCAGCGAAGCCATGAAATTGACAACTTACCTGACGAGTTTACCCACTTCACTGATGGTTTGCGACCTTAAAGAACATCAAATCTCACAGATTTTCATTTGTCATGTTGAGCAAAGCGAAACATCTTCCAGTTGCAGGCCGTGACCAGTCGATCCTTACTCTATGGTGCTGTGCACCGCGAGTACGCAAGCAGTCGCAAGAAAGCTCAGGAGGACAACATAAAAAATATCCACCGAAAAAGAAATTCCGAGCGACCTCTGGGATATCCAATTCCTCTGCTCTAATCGTTCATTTTTGGCTGAGTGAAGTAATCCGCGTCACGGCGGACGAGTTCATCAAACCAGGGCAGCAAGGGGTGGATGGACTCTATCGAGCGGATGCCTTCAATGATCGAGCGCCTGTCCATGCGTTTCTGTAAATCCAGATACTGCTTTTGCCAATCGCGGATGACCGTTGGTCCCCGGTCGGGCTTATCCATTAGCTCCTGAATTTGCACCAGGCTGAACATCAGGTCTCCGGCGCTGGTAAAAGCCAGGCGGGTGCTGGCCATTTCAGGGGTGTTGATAACCTCATGCGCCAGGCTGAGGTTTTTTGCCTGACGAATCAATTGTAGTAAGAAGCGGTTGATGCCGCTGAGGATGGCCTGGTGTTCTTCCGCGATCCAGCGCATGGAGAGTAGCGGTGAAAGCTGCAGGCTTTTCCAGAAGCTAAAAAATGCTGTTTGCGCATTCGCTAATTGGTACTGAAATTCCTGATTGAGCTCCTTATAAATGCCCTGACTCGGGATTTTTTGCCACTCCTGGCTGGCCGCAAGCATGCTGTGGCAGGCCTTCAATAAGGTATCCTGGTTTTGCAGCTCAGGCGCGGTGTCGGGCAGGTGTTCCCAATCTTTTTGTTTGAACGCTGTAAGGACTGGCAATATGCGATTGCGCCAATCCTTTTGCACCTGGTTAAGCTCGGCCATGATAGCCCAGTGAGAGGTCAGATCTTTGGTTGAAGGCGCAGTCCAGATGCGGTTCTGAAAGCTTTTCAGCTTCCAATCTTCAATCTTTGCAAAAGCCTGCCTTGCAATTTCAAGATCTTGTCTATCTTCAGTTGGGAACATTTCCATCGCTGGAAAACTCTGCAGCTGCACATTCTGGAGGAATAAACACTTATAAATATCATCAATCTGCGCGTAGGCACTATGGAAAGCAGGCATCAAGGCGTGGATCTGACTGAGAGATACATCCCTTGGGCTGCCTGATCGCAGAGCCTGGTGGAATGCTTCCACTGCGGCTTTCTGCTCTGGTTGCATCCTGAAGTTCTGAATCCAATCCTCCGGCAGTTCGACATATGAACTGCTTAACTGCAGCCAGGGCAAATCCCAACCGGCATTTTGTGCCTGCTCCTGCAGTGAGAGTAAATCCTGGCTTTGGTTTAGGGCGCTGACCTGTTCCCATAAGCCTTGCAGCCAGGTGGGCAGCCCCAACCAGAAGTGTGCTTTTGGGAACTTGGCCATTAATTCTTGCGCAAAACGGTTGATGGCAAGGTGAGGTTCAGGCCCAGCCTGCAAGGCCGCCATCCAGCTTTTCAGCTTTTGGATTTCGGCCTCTATCCCTTCCAGAAATACCTGGTTGGGGTCAAGCAGCAGCAAAGCTTGCAGTGCCTGGCTGGTGTCATCGAGCGCCTTGGACCCCCAGGCTTTGTAAACTTCCCGAATTTTACCGAGCAGGAGATTGACTGCCTGGTTAAGTTCAGTCTGCGGGCGGATGGGGGTGGTTTGAAGGGTTTCCTTTAATTCCAGAGCTTGCCAACCCAACTGGCGGCCTTCTGGAAGAACTGACCAGGATGCCAGAACCTGGTCGATTGCCTGCGAGATGCGCTGGATTTCTGACTGAACATCGGGCGGTGTTTGGAAGCGTTCCGCGCGCAAGGCCATCATATGCAACTCATCGGCGTACCGGGCCAGTTCATCCCTGCACAGCGGGGCTGGATCAGTTTCCGGTTCCCAAAAACTGCGCGTAGCCACAATCAACTGTGAGCGGATGGAGGCCGATAGGTTAGCTTCGGGAACCTGCATGAGTTTCCAAACAAAAGCTTCCTTCTGACCACACACAGCTGCTTCAAGCAATTCGCTGAACGCCTCCTGCGACTTCAAGTTGGGTTGCCTGAATAAAACGGCCAGGCTTTGCCATTTGCCGCTAATATTGGCAGGCAGTTCCTGCAATGTCAATTGGCAGACCATCTCTGCCTGACCAAAATCCTTTGATTGGAGGTAGCGTAAGGCTACTTTTTGGCTGGCTTCCAGGCTGAGGGTGTCATCTACTTCTACGCCCAGCCTGGCCAAAGCCCTGCGCAGAGAAAAAAGGTCCTGCAACCCCTGCAGATCATCCAGGTTTTCCAGGCTTTTTTTGAAGAGCAATTGGTACTCAACCACCCGATGCGCAAAATATTCCGCAGCGTATTCAACCCTGAACTGAAGCTGGCTGAGCTCGTTATCCGAAAGTGGTTTGCCATCCAGCGGCCATCCAATTTCCTGGATCAACTCAGGTGCAGTCTGCCTGATAAGCAATACGCCTTCCGGGAAGAGCTGCTGATAATCGAGCTTGAAAAGGGCAGCTTTTTCCTCCGCGGAACCCTGCACCTTCTGACTGTTGCCCCAGTCAATAAAGCAAAATGTGCTGCTAGATGCATCCCAATAGACATGCTCCATCTTGACGTCATTCCAGATCAGGTCCCTCGCGTGGACCGCCTTGAGCATCTGCAGCAGGCCGGCCAGAATCTTGAGAACCAACACCTGTGACATGACGTTATCTCCCCGCACAATGCCTTTCAAGAGGCTGTCGATGGGCGTGCCAGTGGCTTCCTGGCTGATAACGAAGAGGTTGGCGGTACGTTCTGTGCCTGGGATACTACGGTCCAACAGCAAAGGTGTGGTGACCATTATGCCGGCATGCCGGGCGTTGAGACCTTGCAGTTCTTCAAGAATCTGGCCTTCATTTTCGATCTGGCCAGCCTGGCGCACGATGGTTCCGCCTGAAACGTTCTGAACAGGGCGCTTCATCACCCCGAGTGTTTGCCCGCCATCCGCGCTGACGCGCAGCACCTGGCCGGCATCGCCTTCGCCAAGCAATTCCTGGATTTCCCAGGTCTTTTCCTGTCCTTTGACGCTTTTTGGCATGGGCTGATTATAAACGAGCCTGAAAACGGCTGAATAAACAGGTTCTCTGTTGGGAATGCATTATCAATAGAGAACCAGAAGTGTACGAATTATGATCAAACTTTTTATGTATACGATTGGAGGGGCTTACTCTTCCTTATCCTGATCGCGATATTGGAGGGCTTCGGCCAGATGTACTTGCGAGATTTCAGTCTCACGCGCTAAATCCGCGATGGTGCGGGCAAGCTTAAGCACCCGGTGATACCCACGCGCGGTCAGCCGCATGCGCTGCATGGCCATCTGCATCAACTTGGTCGAGGCGTCGTCCAACTTACAGAAAACCCTGATCTCCGCCGGCGTCATATCCGCGTTGGTGAAGAGACGCGTGCCCTTGAAACGTTCATTTTGCAGTTCCCTGGCCGCAGTTACACGTTCGCGAATTTTTTCGGACGGCTCGCCAACACGCTGGTTGCTCAGCTTCTCAAACTCAAGCCTTGGAACGTGCAGATGGATGTCGATGCGGTCGAGTAACGGCCCCGATAT
>CAYVRH010000125.1:0-4705 GCA_964452955.1 uncultured Anaerolineaceae bacterium
GTCTGCTCAGGCCCCAGGGTGAAGCAGTGCTCATTTGGAACATGAAAGATGAGACCACGCCCCTTGTTCAGGCGTATTCAGAGATATTGCGGCAGTATTGCCCCGCTTTCAAAGGGTTTGGTGGCGGCATTAAGGAGCGTCTCGAAGAGGTACAAGCCTTCTTTGCCTCCCCGCCCGAAACCAGGAGCTTCAATAATCCGCTTCTGGATGACCGCCCCAGGTTCCTCACCGGCGTGGCTTCCAGTTCATATGCCCTCAAACCGGATGAACCCAATTACGAGACCTTACAGCATGCCCTAAACGCGCTCTTTGACCGCTTTGCCGTGAATGGTCTTCTGACCATTGCCAACCAAAGCCTGGCCTTTGCCGGCCGGCCTCGCAATCCCTATGCCGACAAGAAAATTGAAGTGCTCGATTACAACCCTGCCTGGCCCGGCGAATTTGAGAAAATTCGAACCTACCTGCAGCCCGTTTTGGCAGCCGGCGCCAGCGCCATCGAACATATTGGCAGCACCTCGGTTCCAGGTCTGGCCGCCAAGCCCGTCATCGATCTCGACCTGGTCATTCCCTCCATGCAAGCTTTCGAATCTGTGGCCTCAGTGCTCGCAAAACTCGGCTATCAGTACGATGGCAACAAAGGCATCCCTGGGCGCGAAGCCTTCAGTTACAAAGCCTTGCCTGGCCTGATGCAGCACCATCTTTATGTCTGCCCCCAGGACAGCCCAGAACTAATCCGCCATCTCAAATTCCGGGATTTTCTACGCAGCCACCCCGCAGCCTCCGCGGCTTATGGCGACCTCAAAAAGCAAGCGGCTCTAAACCACCCGCACGATATCGACGCTTATTTGGCTGAAAAGGGGACTTTGATCAATAAAATCTATCGTGAGTTGGGGCTGGTCGAACCAGACTAACTCTCAATCCAACTGTCGAAGTATTTCTCCTGGAAATTCGTCTGCTTGTGGATATCTTCCGCGCTGAAACGCCTGCCCTCAGCGGCAACCACCCACTTGGTTTCCACATCATCCCGGCGGTGAATGACAGCCATCACTTTTCCCTTAAAACTTTTAACAGGCCCATCAATGCCTAAAATATAGGCATCCTGCCACTCCCCATCCGCAGCCAGCAAGCCTTCCACGTAGCCGTAATTGACCTTATAAATCATTTCCGGGTAGTCAGGATGGCTTGACCCCAGCGGTCGGTCCACCGTCACTACCACTTCCAACCCAATTGGGCTTTGGGCCTCAGGCGGCGTCATCCGGCTTTCTGCGTTTCAGAATCTCTTCTTCTGCTGCTTTAGCCTCAGCAATCACAGCCTTGGCAGCTGATTTTACATCCGGGCTGGCACTGGGGGAAAACTGAATCAATTTGACCAGCTCGAAGGCCTCTCGTAGCTTCTCTTTGACCATGGCGACGTAGCTCAGGCGCTCCCACCCCGCCGAGTCAGGTTCCGGCAGCTCGCGGGCAGCCTGGATGCACGCCTTGGCCTTGTCTATCCGTTCACCGGGGGTCATCAACTTCGCCATAGTTTCCTTCCGTTCTTTACTACTGCATCTTCCGGGCGCTGATAACCAGTAGCAGCAACCCAAAAATAACAATCCCAATCACTCCCAGGCCCAGGTAGCGCGCCTGGCTGGAGAAAATCCGGCTGAAAATACCCGGCCCCGGGGTGGATGTAGCCGTTGGATAAGCTGTGCCGGGGCCAATTTTGCCAGCATATTGGGTGACGATCTGCGCGGTGGCCGTCTGCGCCAACAAAGCAGGGATATCCAGCGTCGGCGGTACACTGCTGGCTATTATCAGCATGGCTTCTTCGCTCGGGTTCAGGGTGGGCGTGGGCATTTCTACCGAGCCGGGTTTCTTAATCAGCAAATCCTGCCCGACCTGTAAAATGGGGTTGGGTTCCAGGTTATTTAGCACCAGTAGTTCCTGAAAATCGATCCCGTAGGCATCCGCAATGGTTAATGGGAACTCTCCCTCCCGCACAATATGGTGCACGCTGCCATCCACGCTTGGCGTAGAAGTGATAAATCCTGGCACCCGGGGTGTTTCTGTCACCTCAACTGCCGGGGGTGTTTCCTGTTGGGCCGGGGCCTGTAAACCGGCTTGCGCGCTGTTCACTTTGATGCAAAAGGTCATAAAGACTAAAGCCAATCCGGTCAGGACTACGATTGTTTTCTTGTTCATGCTCTACTTTTGCGGCTTCTCTGGCGTATTCCGATTATAACCCTTCGTGGCCCAGTCTTGATTCAGGCGGAACTTTAGCCTGCCAAATCGCGTCTGACGAGATAAAGGTTGCTGCTTTTTGGCAGCCTCTTCAAGCTTTGCTATAATCGACAAAATGGATACGAACAAATCGCTTCAAAGAAAAACTTATAAGCCCGGCCTCCAACTGGCTTTTGTGCTCGTTTTCGGTTTTTTATTGGCCGCTATCGTTGGCGTTGTCGGGGTATATGCCTACGAAAATAAGTACGCTGGCCGTATCTACCCCGGCGTAAGTGTGGCTGGTATTGACCTTTCCAACCTCACGGAAGGCGAAGCCGCCCTCAAGTTGCGCCAGGAATTCAAGTATCTAGCCTCTGGCAGGCTGCTTTTTACCGACAAAGAAAATAAATGGATCTTCAACCCGGCCCAGATGGGCTTGAGCGTGGATCTACTGGCAACCGCCAACGCCGCTTACCGTTTTGGCAGGTCGGATAATTTACTGGCCAATCTCAGCCAGCAACTATCCGCCCGCACTTCTGGATACAATGTTCAACCTCAAGTTGTCTACGATCAATCCCAGGCATACAAGAGCCTTCAGCAGGTGGCGGAAGTCGTCAATAAACCCTTACAGGAAGCGGGTTTCAACCTGAACAACACCGAAGTCTCCACCACTGATGGCCAGATCGGCCGCAAACTGGATATCCCAGCTACCCTCAATGCCCTGGATAAATTGCTTTTGGGCACCCAGGAAGGCGTGATTCCCCTGGTGGTCGAAGAAACCGTCCCCGCCATGATGCAGGTTGGCCCCAGCGCCGATCTCGCCCGCCAAATTCTCAGCCAGGCAACCGCTCTAAAGATGCCAGAAAACGGCCCGCAAGTGGACCCCTGGTTAATCGAACCTGAAACCATGGCCAAGCTCTTAACCGTTGTGCGCGAGCAAGCCAACGGCAAATTCGAATACAAGCTCTCCCTGAATAAAGATCTGCTGGCCAGCTACCTGGCTGCCCTCGCCCCAACCGTCCAGTTGCACGCCCAAAACGCCCGCGCCATTTTCAACACGGAAACCAGGCAGTTCGAAATCTTGCAGCCTGCCGTCAGCGGTTATTCGCTGGACCTGGAAGCTAGCCTGAAGGTCATCAACGATGCCGTCATGACGGGCAACCACGAAGCCACCCTGGTCTTCAAGGTCGATCAACCTGCCGTGGCTGACACAACTGACCCCGCCAGCCTCGGCATCACCGAGCTGGTGGCTGAAACCACTTCTTACTTTTACGGTTCTTCCCGCGAACGCCTGCAAAATATCAAAGCGGCGGCTGATAGCTTCCGTGGGGTTTTCGTGCCACCCAACAGCATCTTCTCCATGGGTGATTACCTCCAGGATATCAGCCTTGAAAACGGCTACGCTGAAGGCCTCATCATCGTCGGCAACCAGACCGTCAAGGGCGTCGGCGGCGGTGTTTGCCAGGTCAGTACCACGCTTTTCCGAGAAGTCTTCCTGGCTGGTTTCCCCATCGTAGCGCGGTATCCCCATGCCTACCGCGTGGGCTACTACGAGCAGGATGCTCGCGGCTATTCTGACCCTAACCGCGCAGGTCTTGACGCCACGGTTTACCTCCCCTTGGTGGATATGAAATTCAAGAACGATACGCCTTATTGGATGGTAATGGATACCGAAATGGGCGATTTCTCACTCACCTGGCGGATTTGGTCCACCAGGGACGGCCGCACAGTGGAAGTTAGCAGTACTGGCGTCATGAATATTGTTGAACCCCCAGCCCCTGTCTACCGTGAAAACCCTGAACTGCCGCCTGATACCATCGTCCAGGTGGATTGGGCAGTTGAAGGTGCCAGCGTGGACGTGAGTCGTGTCGTTTACAAGGATGGCGCGGTTTACTTTAGCGATACCATCCACACTACCTATCAACCCTGGCCGGATGCTTTTGATTACGGCCCCGGCACTGAACTGCCTGAAGGTGCCCAGTAGGCTCAAGATTAGCCTGCCCTGGCTATGGTAAAATACCGAAAGCTCTACGTTTGGAGGTCATGTGATTAATCAAGATTTATTGGATCTATTACGCTGCCCGGTTTGCGTCAAAGAAGGCAAAGGGCTGCTGGAACATTACAAAGAAACCTGGCTCATTTGCGAAGATTGCGGAAGAAAGTACCCCATCTGGGAAGAAATCCCCGTCATGCTGATTGATGAAGGCGATAAGTGGAAGGCAACCAATAAAGCGGACCTTCCTATCCCCGCCCCAAAACCGCAATAAGCGGCCAGCGCTTCTCGTTTTTAAGCGCTCATCCTCAAAGGAAATATGTCTAAATTTTTAAGTCAATTATCTAAATTCCTGCCCAAATCCAGGGGCACGCGCATAATCGTCCTGGCCTTGGTGGGCATTGGCCTCGTGCTTGGTTTTCTGCTTAGCAACCTGGTAAGCAACGTCATCGCCCGCAGCAATCCTTTCAACGTGCCCGGCATCGATGTGGTCGATAAACCCACCGATAC
>CAYVRH010000126.1:0-4680 GCA_964452955.1 uncultured Anaerolineaceae bacterium
CCCATAGACACGGCATTAAATGCCTCGTCATACAGGCGAAGGCTTATTCTAACACTGGTAGAGAAAAAGAGTCAAGTCAAATTCTAGGGATTAACAAATCTCTGGGTGCAAATAAGCCGTCTCTGGCGCAAACTGGATGATTCTACTGGAAAGGGGCAGGCTTGGCAAGGCTAAATAGAATGAGACGAGGTTATCTTTCATCTGTTCAAAGAGTAATCTTTTGCAGGGACAGCCTGAGCTGTTTAGCGTAGTTCCCCTGTTCCAAGCTTCGAGTGCGGATGAGGAATTAGGCTGTGCAAGCAGATTCTATCGGGGGAGAAAAGGAATCGTCATGCTCTCGCACCAATAATCGGGGTAGAAAAATCGCATGCTCCTATCCGATTAAATCGTTGTATTATATGAGTATCCAATAAACTTTCGTCTCACCGTTCAATCCGTCTCGTACATAATGTGGGAAGTTCGCCATGCTAAAGATCGTGGGTGATTTCAGGCTTAAAGATGGGTTTACCGCTTTTTTTAACCTACGAGGAGCAGAAGATAATTCCTATTTGCTCAAACCCCTCTGCTCAAAACACGGCGCTCAATCATATGCTTTCAGGTAAATCGGTTGTGAAATAGCTGAGTTTAATTTGATGGAAAGGAGAAGATCATGAATATCAAACGTTTCCTGGGAATTTTCCTGGCTTTTAGCCTGATACTTGGTACGGTTTCGGTAAACGCCGCCCCACAACCCACATCCATTGCTGATGAGCTCTGGGTGCTTGCGCACGTGGATTGGTATGAAGACGCTCATGTCGGCGCCTATGCCTCCATCACTCATCATCCGCGCACCGGTAGAGCATACATCAGTTATTACGATGAAAATGCCACAGCCCTTAAGATGGCGCACGAGGTAACCGCCGGCACAGGCAACTGCGGGCCTGGCAATACCTGGCAATGTGAAACGGTGGAAAGTGGAGGTAGCGTTGGACGGTACAGTTCCATCGCGGTTACGTATGTTTCTTTATCCCCACCCATCCTTTCCTACACCAAGATCGGAATTTCCTTTTACAATGCATCATCACAGCGCCTAAAGTATGACCAGTGCATCTTGCACTTAGCGGATTCTGTTTGTGCTTGGGAATCCTATAATGTTGATGATTCAGATGATGTTACCAAGTTTTTAGGAAAATATAGTTCTCTGGCGTTTGATTCTGAAGGCGTGCCACACATTGCCTACAACTATACTTGGGATCGTGAACCCCAATATGATGATATAAGCAACCTTAAGTACGCGTCTTATGTCGGCTCTGGGAGCGGTAATTGCATCCCTGGCGGAAGTTGGGACTGTGGTGTAGTTTCTTTATCCTATCGAAGCTTGGAAGAGGGAGCTCAATGCTCTCTCGATTTCAATCTTAACGATGTGCCAGTCATTTCTTTTTATGCAGCTGAATCAAGCTCCCTCATGATGGCAGTTGGTGAACCAGGTGATGGCTCGATATGTAATAGTAATTGGACTTGTTACCGGGTGGATGACAGAGCTGATGTCGGACGTTTTTCTTCCTTACACGCTCAAAAGTACATTGGAGACAACACCAAGATTGCTTATTATGACAGCACTCACTTAAAAGTGATGTTCGCGGAGTATGTAGGCTCAGGTGGCAATTGCACGAGCCCCTTATTTGATTGCTACGCGGTGGACCAAACCCCTGCCCTTTACCCGGTGAATTTCGACCCGATTTCAATGGATATCGATGCGCAGGGATATCCGATTATCGCTTATATGAACTCGGTAACCGAAACGTCACCCGATTACATAAAGGTGGCCCGGCCTGCCGCAGCGTATGGCCTTGATCACGGCAACTGCGGTGATGTAAGAGAAGGAGATCTGTGGCAATACTGGACATGTCGCACAGTCGATCCTCCACAGTCAAACATCAACAAAGGTGCTTTCGTCTCGGTCGATGTCGCCCCATCGGGGTTGGCAGCAATCGCCTATTCAGAGCAGGATTTACAGGGAGATGGGCTGTATCTGAAAGTAGCTCAGCAGCGGTATGGGGTGTACCTGCCAATGATCAGGAAGTAAATTTGGCGATGTGGATTAGATGCGCCGCAATCGGTACGATCGTTTACTGATACTTAACCAGATAGTAAATAGGCAGGCAGAAAATCCATTTCTCAGGTTTTTTGTGAGATTTCTCCCGCGATGGGTAGGTCAGAGATATTGGCACCGGTGGGAATGTACCTTATCCCGCTTCTGCGTGGGATTTGGATAAAAACCGGAGTGGAGAAATGCGTTCTCAACCAAGACATGGCAAAAATTGGCGAAATGCTGGACTCAACCCTATGATTGGATAAAACATAGATCCCTCACGAATGAGTTCGGGATGACAAAAAAACAAAAATGAGTAGGGCGCTGACCTCAACCCCTTCGGTAGAGAATCCGGAGAGCTTTTCAGCGCTCCCTTCGCAAGAAGAAAAACAAAACAGGGCAAGCAGCTATACAGACTTCGGCCTCTGCGGCCGGATAAGGCAAACGCTTAGCGCTGGATAAGCGGCAGGTAGATCGATAAGCACCCATTTTGTGTGAGGTGCCAGTCGGGATCTTTAAGCTCCAGGAAGCTGGCAGGTGGTTCGGGCGCCGGGACATTAAGGCAGTTATAACCCAGATCCAAACCAAAATTGGCATAACAGGGAGCGGTTATCTGGCCAAGTTCGCACAGATTCGTCAGGTTGGTAAAGCTGGCAGGTACGTCTCCGGAGAAGTTATTATGTCCCAAGAGCATAAATTTCAGCAAAGTCAAATTGCCCAGATTTGGAGGTAGTGAACCGTTTAAGTGGTTTTGACCGAGATCAAGGATCAGCAGATTGGACAGGTTGCCCAATTGCGGAGGAATAGAACCGCTCAGTTGGTTGTAGGATAGGTGGAGTTGCTGAAGGCTTGCAAGAGTGCCAAGTTGCGGGGGAATGGAACCACTAAGCTGATTATTAATAAGGTTAAGGTACCACATCTGGGAGTAGTTGCCCAAGCCGGAGGGGATGGAACCCTCCAGGAGGTTGGAGGAAAGATCAAGATACCTCAGGTCGGTGAGGCTGCCCAATTCTGGAGGGATGGAACCGCTTAACTGATTGGCGTGCACGTCAAAGAATTTAAGTTTGGTAAGGCTGCTCAAGCTGGAGGGAATGGAACTGCTCAGTTGGTTTGAGCTTAGTTCTAAATAGACCAGGTTGGGCAGGCTGCCGAGTTGAGCGGGTATGGGACCTGCCAGCTGGTTGTAGGCTAAACTGAGATTTTCCAGTGACGTGAGAGCGCCTAGCTCGGGAGGAATGGAACCGGTGAGTTGATTGTTGTGCAAATAAAGCAAGGTCAAATTGGCTAGATTACCCAACTGGGGAGGGATGGTGCCGCTCAGATGGTTATTATACAGGTTGAGCTGCTGCAAGGAAGCCAAATTAGGCAGGTCCAACGGGATGGTGCCGGTGAGTTCATTACTGGACAGAATAAGTTCCGTGACATGGCCTGAGGCAACCGTTACGCCATACCAATCGTCAACTGTCAAGCCGGTGAGCCAGTTGGTCGAGGTCGTCCACCCGGTCCCGTTTGTATAGGTATAAAGCAGTTGAAGAGTCTTACATTCCTCCTTTGGCACATCCATACCATCTACACAGGTGAAGTCTTGCAGCGCTGTCAAAGGGATATCTGGACTTAATGAAGACATAAAGGAACTGGGAACGCCGGATGCAGGCAGGTCTTTTGGGTAGGCGCTTTGGAAGGCTTGAGCCTCCTGAACTGGGGCCGTCCCGAAAGTAATCAGCAGGCAGGGAATTAGAAAAATAAATCGTAAGGCTGACTTTTTCATAGGATTCCTTTCAACGATTCATTTTGTTCAAATAAAAAATGGGACATAACAATCATACAACTTTAGGTTCTGTAAAAAAAGTCATTCGGGTTGAGAAAAGAATTAGTATTGAGGGCTAATTGTTCAAGTAGGGAGAATTTTGCAGCAGTAGTGCCATGAGTCAGACCCGAATTGACGTGTTATGCTATTCATTCACCAAAAAAAGTGTGGGTGGTAGCCAAAAATGGTGATGAGTTCGCGCCAATTAATCCTCCAAAAAATGGGATAAAGTGGTTATGATAGTGAAGTGAGCGGATTATTCCGTTATTATGAATATAAATAATTATTATTAGGAGGAGAAATTATGGCAGACGAAAAGAAAACGGCAAAACCAACTAAGAAAAAAGTGGTTGAAGCCACCAAGGCCAATCAGAAGAAGTGGGATCCGGTAGCCGCCGGGGAAGAACAGTGGAAACCCAGCGAAGAAGCCATGAAGCAGGAGCGCCCTCTGCGCATCATCGCCTGGGCAGCCTGGCTGCTGGCTATCGCAGGGGAACTGTACCTCATTTTCAAAGTGCTAAAGCAGACACCAGTTAATATGACCTTGCTGATCATCGGCTTGGTGGTGATCGCCCTGCTGGCCATTGCCGGCTCGCGGGTGTGGCGTAAAGCCAACGAACTGAACCCGGCTTCCAGTAAGGACAGCACGCGCTATTTCATCCAGAACCAGCTAGGAGCGATCATGTCGATCGTGGCCTTTTTGCCATTGATTGTGCTGATTTTGACGAATAAAAATATGGATACCAAGCAGAAAACGCTGGCCGGGGGCGTAGGTATCATCCTGGTGGTGGTGGCCAGTTTG
>CAYVRH010000127.1:0-4663 GCA_964452955.1 uncultured Anaerolineaceae bacterium
TTACTGGATCTGAGTGGACGCCGTAAGCAAATGGGGGTATCTGACCCCAGCCATCCGTATTGGGGTCACCAACATATCCAAAATCCGGATTGTCCGAGATCGGCAACTCAGACTGAAAATTGAACTCGTAAATGGTTTTCCCGAAATAATTCGCCCAGTCAACCGCAGCAGAAGCTTCACAACCCAATTCATAAACCTGAACATGTCCTACGATGCCCTTAATATAGAATGATTCTGGATAATTTGGCGTTGGAATGGTGGGTGAAGATCGAATGCCAGGTGTCTCTGTGGGTTGATTCTGATCTCCTTCAGGAGTGGGTACAATAGTTGGCGTGATTGACGAAGGTACTGATGTGATGCCGGGAGTTGCTTTCTGCGGTTCTTCAAGGTCCACTGATGGAATGGTTTGCGAAGATAATGCTGGCGTTGCACAGGCTGAAATTATCAATATAAGCGGGATAAAAAGGGCGAAAAGCCGCCGGGTTCGTTGCGTTTGCTTTGGCATTAGCAAAGTTTACCCGCAAATCGAAAATCCATGATTCGACCTTTCACAGGTTAATATTTAAACAATGAAGCTCCAGGTTGGAGCTTCATTTAATATTTTATAAGAAGGACAGATTTGCATCCGACCATGAAGTTAGAAGAGGATGTTGGTCAGGTCCGAGCGATATTGACGGACAAGCGGGTTCTGCTCACTTAGAACAGTCAACAAAGCCAAAAAGACGTCCCTCACCTCATCCTGCCGTGAGTGCTTATCTTTGCGCAAAAGGTCCAAAAGGCCGTCCAGTGCCGCAGGAATATTCCCACGTCTTGCCAGTCTCAGGGCATTCCTGAAAATGGCCTCCTCCGCTTGCCCACTTGCGGCGGTTCGATCCGCTGTCAAATAAGCTTTGGTCAGCGGAGCGAGGGTTTTGGCTGTTTTGAAATACGGGCTGGGTGGGAAATATCTAATTATTTCATCCGCCTCAAGAGCGTCTCCCTGAAAGAGGAAAGCGCGGGCCAAGGCAAATAAGCCGGCCGGATCTTGGGGATGGTTCTCCAGGAAAGTTTTCAAGGCTGCTTCTGCTTCGGCATAATCGCCTAAGAGAAGTAAATTGGTGCCTTTTTCCAACATTAAGTTGCCTTCTTCCGGCAGAATACGCTTAATAAAGATTCGCAGGTTTTCTTCAGTCAAAACCCCCGTGTAGTCGGCAACAATACGGCCATCCATGAAGGCTTTAACCGTAGGGACACTTTTAACTTTCAGTTTTTCAGCCAGCTTGGCTTCCTCTTCCACATTGACCCTGGCAAGCCTGAAGGCACCCTGGGCTTCAGCAGCCAGTTTGGCCAGTAATGGGGATTGCACTCTAGAGGGAATCGACCATGGCGCCCAGAGGTCCATAACCACTGGAGCTTTGCTTGAGAAGGCCAAAACGTCCATCTCAAAGCTTTCTTCGCTCACGTCGACGATAAAATTCGGGTTCATATCTTATTTTACTGCTTTCGGACCGATTCCGTTATTCATCATCACCCTCTTGAGTGATAGTCGGTTGATATAACTGCTTAAGGTCACCGTGAAAATCAACAACAGCTTTAAAACCAGTCATCGCCAGATACTGCCTTACATCCTCCGGCAAACCGTGCTGTTGCATTTCAAGAAATTGTTTTTCCTGATTGACCAACTGGCTGCGGATCATTGCCACGGTAAATGGATCTTCCTGACCCATCATCTTGGCGGCTTGCTCGCTGAGCGCATCCTCATTTCCCTTAACATGGGCGGTCATTTCAAAAAAAATCTGCCTGTCTACGTCACTTGCCAGGATATGGCGCTGGAAACCTTGATCGTCCAAAACGTAATAGGGTTCCGCGCCCAGGTAGGTAACCACCAAAGGTTGGTCAAGTTCGTCATAGACTAATCCACTAAATACTGCATTTTCCATATTTACCTGCCTTTCGCTTTCAGGCATATGTAATATACAAGATTATTATAAAATATTGATTAATATTCCCAGCTAAGAGGAAAAAGCCCGGACCGTGGTGGCTTCTTTTGACCTAACTTCAAGCTGGTCAAAAGGAACCTGGGGTAGAGTCCACCGGTACACCCACAAAGCATCTTTCGGGCGCATGTTGATACAACCGTTGCTCATCTTGAATCCCCAATTGGAATGCCAATACGCACCGTGAAAGGCCGCCCCGTCATTTGTAAAGAAGGATACCCAAGGCACGCCTGGAAGGTCAAAAGCAGCCGCTCCGCCGCCCAAATCGTGCATTCTTTGCGTAGGGCGCTTGCGATTGGTCGCCCACAAGCCTAAAGGTGTTGGCGTGGTGTTAAGGCCAGTCGAGACCCGCGCAAAGAAAACTTCTTCTTTATCTTCGTAGGCACGCACTTCTTGTTTGGTTACGTCGATCTCAATCAATTTGAGCGCGGGGTCTACTTCGGGTGAAATTGGCGCGACTTCTTTTTTACGAACCATCCTCATCGCCCGGGCGGGTACGTACCAAGAATCAACGTAATTTCCATCGTTTAACACTTGATAATAGGGGTTGCCTTCATCATCAAAGACTCTTTTTTGCACCCAATAAGTGGATTCGTAGTAGAAGCGCAACTTATACTTATTTCCGCCTGGACTTAGAAAAACATCCGTGCCTGGCACGCAGATTTCGCCGATGCAGCCACCTTCGGGGATAGGTTCCTGGCTGTAGTTGGGTCGATCGCGAACTTCTTGAATCCAACCACAGTTGACATAACGTTCCGGGCCAAACTCATAAAAGTAGTGCGTGAATCCGCTGGCATCTTTGGCTTCGACAATTTTTTTGGGTAAGGGCAACACGGTATCAAACTTGAGAAAACCCACTGTTTTATCTTTGTCGTAAGGGCCAGCCCTCACCAACGTGTTCCAGGTGGCCACACGCCCCAGCCTTCCATCCGTAAGCACCCCCCCATTGGGAGAGGTTGGGATGGAACGCGGTGCCACCGTGCTAAGGGATGCAGCCCCGAGATATTTTAGAAATTCCCGGCGGCTAATAATCAGGTCATCTATCATCATTAATAATGTACGTTTACGATTGTTCCAACCGGTGCCCACTCATAGATCCAACCTGCCTGGCTGGTTTCCATATTTACGCAGCCGTGACTCATCGGCACACCAAAATTGTGGTGCCAATAGGTGCCGTGAATGCCATAACCTTCAAAGAAATACATGGTGTATGGAACATTAGGCAGGTCATAATCGTCCCCGCGCATGTGCGCATACAGGTACTTCACATAAATACTGTAGGTCCCTGTAACTGTAGGGGTGCCGGGCAAGCCTGTTGAAACCAGGAAGGAATTTAGCAAAGTGTCGCCTTCATAGGCGTACAGCATTTGGTTGGTAAGGTCGATGTCGATCCATTTTTCACCGTAAGAAACCACGGGTTGGGCCTCAACAAATGCGTACTGCGCGGCTATATCTGCGGGTACCTCAACGATTGGGATTACTGGAATGTCTTCCGGAATGGCGGTTTCTTCCGCTGGTGGTTCCAGGGAACCTTCACCACTCTCAGCAGTGACGACGGTACTGGTAATTCGACCGGTTGAACCTGGCGCGATGGGTGTAATCTGGATGATGGGTAAGGCTGGGCTGGCAGCCTTGGTGGCTGTAGGGGCCGGCGTTGAGACCTGGGGAAGAGTTGTGGCTGTCTGCGTGGCGGCCTGATTGGAGGACCCTGCCACGCCATTGGAGCCAACTAATGGCACGAAAATCTCAACTGTTGGGATAACCGGGGTTGCTTTAATATCCAACAAGGCTTGCCCACCGGAAGAAGACCGGGGCTGTGCGGTAACTGTCAAAAAGGCCGAAGCAGTGCTAAAAGCCTGGGTCGGATCGTAAGCATCCACCGCAGCTTTGCCATTTAGCTGGCTTTGTTCTGCCTGTGGAATTAACCCGAAGAATTTATTGCTGGCGTTGACTTTGATGACATCAAACTTGACCAAAACAACCACCGCAAAGGCGCACAAGGCAATGGCCAGGGGTAAAGCAAAGCTGGTTTTTCGCTGAGGTTTGGGGCTTGGGGTTGGGTTTACCCGCACTTCTGTGGTCTCTTCGGGTTTCCAGGCTAATGAAGCATTACTGCGCACCTGTGCTGCTGTATAGGTCATGGCCTCACGGGCAAAGGGGTTTCCCGGATCAATAGTCAGGGCAGCATTAAGATGCTGAACAGCGGTTTGCGGATCGCTGGTGCCAGCTTTCAGTAGCAGGGCATCAATGTTCCTGGGGTCAATGCGATAAGCTTGTTCAGCTAAAGCTTTGGCAGTGTTAATATCACCGGTGTTGATAGCATGTTTGGCTTCAGCCACAATCTGTTCAAAAGAGATCATATTTGTATCCATATCAAGGTGTCGTGGTCTCGCCTCCTGTAGTGGGGGTAGGTGCCATAGGCACAACTGTCTTTAGCTCCATGGGCACTGCTGTGGGCGTACCGTCGGCCGCCTGAGGCAGGGATGGGTCAATGACTTCCTGGTTCATATAACACTTTACTCCTGAGACGATTCCATCTGCAATAAGTTCCGGATTTTGGGTCAGGATCTGTCTGTCAAGGTTCAAAAAACCTGTTTCGATAATACCAGCTGTGGTCCAGGAATTGATTTCTGTAAAGGCATGGTAGAAGGTCATGTCATTGGTCACAGAACCCTGGTGAAAGGTCA
>CAYVRH010000128.1:0-3322 GCA_964452955.1 uncultured Anaerolineaceae bacterium
ATCTTCAGCGCTGGCCCAAACCAGCTGCGATCTGCTCTTTTACCCTCTCAGCCTCTTCCATGCTGCTCAAAAGCACTTTCCAGGTCTGTCGCAAACCTCCCTGGTCATGCGTGAATCACAGAATTTATCACTTCGAACGCCCCTGGCCTGGTTGCAAAAGGGCGAGACTGTACAGTTGATGACCCGCAAACACCCATTCTTCCTCATTCTTGGTGGCTTGCTCCCTATCGCTGCGTTCATGCTGATTCTGCTCTTCACACAGTATCTGCCTGTCATCGCGGCACAAACCCAGCTTGTAGTATTGCTTATAAGTTTTGCCATTTCAGCTATCTGGTTGCTCTTGAATCTTCACAACTGGGCTAATGATTATTACTTGATAACCAGCAAGCGCATCATCTGGATGGAGCACCTTTCCGGTCTCTATGACAGCCGGCAGGAAGCCCCCCTCAGCACGCTTATCTCCACCGGTATCGAGACCAGCCGCGAAGGCGCGGTTTTGGGCTTTTCGGACGTCATTGTGCGCACCTATGTGGGCGATATCCGCTTTAAGCGTGTTGCCCACGCTGATACCATAGCCAAAATGATCGAAGCTTATTGGTATGGGCGCAAACAAAAAGCCGCCGATCTCGATGAAGCTGCTATTCGCTCTGCCCTGCGCAAGAAGTTTGGTAAAGCCATCCAGGAAGTCACCCCTGCTGAATTGGAACAGGAGGTGCAGGCGACGCTTTTCGCGCCCCCCGAACGTGAAACTGAGTTCAACGATTGGTTATTTCAGGACTTTTTGAAAATTCGCTTTGAACTGGGCGATACCATCACCTATCGCAAGCATTGGTGGGTCATGCTGCGCGGTACCTTACTGCCTTTCATCGGCATTTTATCCGCGTTTATCCTCCTTGCCGCGGCCTCTTCCTATCGCATCAACTTTTTAAATCATCAGATGTTGATGATCATTGCCGTCTTCCTACTGCTCGGCATGCTTTTCTGGTGGTTTTATGCCTATACCGATTGGAAAAATGATGTATTCATTATCAATCCAACCCAGATCATCGATATTGACCGCAAACCCTTCGGTAAAGAATCCCGCAGGGTGGCTCCGCTGGATTCAATTTTGAGCATTCACTATGAAAAGAAAGGCATCCTGCAGGTGATGCTTGATTATGGCACAGTCTTTATCAGTGTGGGCAACCAGCAGTTGACCTTTGATGACGTTTACGAACCCTCCACAGTACAACAGGAAATCTTTGCCCGCATGGGCGACCGCCAGGAGGTCATCGACCGCACTGAAGCTGACGCTGAAAAAGATCGCCTGGCCCAGTGGTTCAGGCTCTATCACGAAGAAATCTCTGCGTCCGCCCCTGAAGAGGCTGTTAATATGCCATTAGAAAGCCCTGACAAAGCACAAACGCGGCAAAAACCACCCTTCGGATGATGTAAAATAGGGGCACGAAGGAAACAATATGGCTATCTTAGAAATTTTGACCTACCCAGACCAACGTCTGAGAATTAAATCCAAACCTGTCACCAAGTTTGATGCAGAATTCCAGAATCTTGTGAATGACATGCTCGAAACCATGCGCGATGCCCCCGGCGTTGGTCTGGCAGCACCGCAAATTGGCGAGCCACTGCAGCTAGTGGTCATCGAGTACAACGAGAATGATGAAGATGAGGATGCCAAACCCAAGCGTTACGTCCTTGCCAATCCCCAGTTCACTTGGTTTTCGGAAGAAAAAGTGACCGATCTGGAAGGCTGCCTCTCAGTACCCGGCCTTACAGGAACGGTTGAACGCAGTGAGGCTGTCAGCCTGAAAGCTCTGAACCGTTTTGGCAAACCTATCAAATTGAATGTGGAAGGATGGTTGGCACGTATCTTCCAACATGAGATTGACCATCTGAACGGGGTGCTTTACATCGATAAAGCCCTCGAGGTTCACCGTCCCAGTGCAGAAGAAGCTGAGCGGATCCAGGATTAATGCAGCTCAAAAGGCTTTCACTTACCAATTTCCGCGTCTTCAACCGGCTGGATTTGGAGGTTCCTCCAAATTTAACCCTGATTAGTGGCGCAAATGCCCAGGGAAAAACCAGCATTCTGGAAGCGATCGCCTATTTATCCACTTTTTCATCTTTCCATACTGCCCTGGACCGCCAGCTTGTAAACTTCAACTTGCCGCCTGAACCGCTGCAAGTTGGGCGCATTATTGGTGACTACGAACGTTCCGGCCGTAAACACAGCCTTGAGGTACGCCTGATCTTGGAATTCAATGGTGGAACAGCCCCTCGCTATCGCCGTGAATTGCTGCTCGATGGGGTTAAAAAATCTGTCAACGAGCTCTTTGGCCAGTTCAACACAGTTTCTTTTCTGCCGCAGATGGCCAGGATTATTGAAGACGCCCCTTCCCACCGCCGCCAATATTTGGACGAACTGCTTTCTCAAATCCACCCCGGTTATGCCCGCCACCTGAACGATTATCAGAAAGCGCTTGGGCAGCGTAATGCCTTGCTAAAAATATTGCAGGAATCGGGTGGTGAAGCCCGCCAATTGGAAATATGGGATGAAATTATTGCCCGGCATGGTGCTGAGCTGATGGCTGCCCGCATTCTGGCGCTGCGCGAGCTGGAAGCGCTGGCCGTACCCATCCATACGGACCTTTCCCGCGGGGCGGAATTGCTGCGTTTTGATTACAAACCAGCCTATGAACCGCTACCTGACCCAAAGCATCAGAATGTGCTCCTGCAGATGCAGCCCGACCGTGGCCAATTACCGCTGGAACTGCTCGAAACTGGGTTCAAGAAAGCTTTGCATGCCAGCCATCGCGAGGATATTGCCCGCGGATTAACTACACTCGGGCCGCATCGCGATGAATTGCGCTTTATTGGCAATGGCATCGACCTGGGCGATTTTGGTTCTCGTGGGCAGATCCGTACAGCGCTCCTTTCCCTAAAGTTGGCGGAATTAAACTGGATGAAACAGCGCACAGGCGAATGGCCGGTCTTGCTGCTGGATGAAATCACAGCCGAGTTGGACCTGCAACGCCGGGCAGATCTGATGGCCGCGCTTGGGCAAGTTGAACAGGCTCTGCTCACCTGTACCGACCCGCATGTTTTCGAAGACGAGATACGCCAGAAAGCCTGCAATCTGACGGTCGCTGATGGCATGGTCAACAGGGTGATGGTGTGAGTACTTCCACGCGGCCGCATACATGGTACAGATCTTCAAGCTTGGCCAGTCTGCTGGTGGCACTGGTTTTGGTCTCAAATCTTTACGCGGCAATAGCTTTCTTGTTGATACCAAGTTCCTTTACTGCCGCCTATGAATTAACCGGTG
>CAYVRH010000128.1:3422-4659 GCA_964452955.1 uncultured Anaerolineaceae bacterium
ATAGCTTTCTTGTTGATACCAAGTTCCTTTACTGCCGCCTATGAATTAACCGGTGCCCCTGGTGAAGCCGCGGTGGCTGGTATGGGTCTGCTCTTCCTAATGTGGCAGGTGCCCTACATTGTGGCATTGATAAATCCTTTGAAACACCAGCTTTCATTATTGGAGGCTTTGATTATGCAAGGCCTGGGGGTGATCGGTGAAACTTTTATACTGCTGCGGATCCCTCTGCAGTATGCAACTTTGCGGGCATCCATCACCCGCTTTTTAGTTTTTGACGCGGCAGGTTTAGCCTTGTTGGCTTTGGCCTGGCTGCTTGTCATAAGCCTTCGTTCTGAGATTGAGAGGAAAAATGGAATTTAGAGACCTTGTTGCCCGCACGCGCAGCTACCGTCGTTTTGACCAATCTGCCGATATCCCTCAGGAAAAGTTGGAGTCCTGGGCTGCATTAGCCCGGCTTGCGCCAAGTTCGGCCAACCTGCAAGGCTTAAAATTCCTGCTGGTGAATGAGCCGGAATTAAACGCGACCATCTTCAAAAGCATCAGTTTTGCTGGTTACCTCAAGGAATGGGGCGGTCCAAAGGAGGGAGAAAAACCCTCCGCTTATGTGCTTATCCTGGGTGATACCAGTATCAAACAGAGTTTTGACCTGGACGTTGGGATTGCTGCCCAGACGATTATGCTGGCAGCTAACGCGGATGGTTTTGGCGGGGTTATGATGGGTGCCATCAAACGTGAGGCCCTGCACGCAGATCTGCAAATTCCGAGTCGTTTCGAGATCGTGCTGCTGCTCGCGTTGGGTAAGCCGGCGGAAGTCGTACTGGTAGAGGATATTTCTGAGGAGCATGGCATCCGCTACTACCGTGATGCAGAAGATGTCCACCACGTGCCCAAGCGCCCGCTCTCTGAGTTGATTATGCATCCTGAAAATTTTACAGACCCCAAAATCTGATATTTTTAGAAATCAATCTAAATGGAGAAAGAGATAATATCTTTCTTTCTTTAAGCCTTTGGGCAGTTAAACTTGTGACACGAGCGAAACCCAAAACCACCCACTTTACGGGCGATTCTGACTGCCCCCCCTGTCATCCCGAACTGTCTTGTGAGGGATCTATGTTTAAAACGCTGCCACCTCAAACTTAACCCCCATCTTTTAACCCTACCATCCGAAAACAATCCTCCCGTCTTCCCGAACCTACCCCCCTCGGCTACTGTCATCCCGAACTGTCTTGTGAGGGAT
>CAYVRH010000129.1:0-4632 GCA_964452955.1 uncultured Anaerolineaceae bacterium
GTGGGTTTCAGCGTTGGTTTTTTCCAGATCAAGCAATTCCAACCAATCCCGGTTACTCGCGGAGAGGATGGACGTCTGTACCTTTAAGGCTTGCCTGGCATCAAAATTGAAATTACTAACTTCGATAATGCCGCAAAGCGCGGCATCGTGGTTGCCCATAATCGCGTGGAGTTGCGGTAAGGTTTGCAGCAGGCTAATACACTCGTTTGGGTTCGGCCCGTACCCCACCACATCACCAAGACAAAAGACGCGGTCGAAACTGGCCGCGTCCTTAATAACCGCTTCGAGCGCGGTTAAATTAGCATGGATGTCAGAAAGGACCAGGGTCCGCATAGAAAATCTTACAGCCCTGGCTCAATAAAATTAATCACCGGTACATTATTGAGCGTTGTGTACTCAGTGTTGGTACCGGTTATGTTTATCCAGGTGTTTCCAGGTTTAAGTGGGAAGAGATTGCCCTGGCTGTCAAAGAACTGCATGGGTTTATTGGGGTCAGTGACTCGCCAACTGCCTTCGTAAAGCTTGCCGTCGCGCAGGAATTTTGCCTTCTGCCCAGCCATATTACCGAGGATGTCTGTAGTGAAGAGATTGATGTCATACCAGCCATAATTGGCTTCAATGATGATGACATTTGAGAAGGCCAACTGTTTTTCATTGAGACGATCGACAAGCGGGATCATCTCGTCGTAATTAGGAGCATTGTCAATCCAACGCAGGTACTTACCGGTGGCAGCGTCATAAGTCCAATCGCTCTTATCAGAGGTGCTGAAATTAAAGCTGATTTTGGGGGTATGTGCGCCACCATCCGGGGCAACTTCGTCAAAGAGCATACCTGTCAGGTCATATCTTTGGGGGACTTCTCCATTTGCCACTCTGTACTGGGTAATCGCGGCTGAATCACCAAAAACAGTTGTCACCCAACCGTGGCCATCATCACAGATACCGGGGCAGAGACCTTGGAAGACATAACGATTGCCCAGCATCTGATACACCTTCGGAAGCACGTTGTACCAATCACCTCCGCTGGTACCAAGTATCCCCTGGTAAAGCTGCACGAGCTCAGGGTCGATAAGGCGGGTGGAGCGTACTGGCCCGACTTGGTTTGAATCCTTGCCGTAATAAAGGCCGATGTAGCGGCTCATCATCCCGGGCATGGCATACGCAAAGACGATATCCGCGGAAGAAAGGCCAGCATGCGGTCTACCTGAAGCAGGAAAGTTTGAGACTTTGATTAAAACCGGCCGGCGGTCGAGTAAGGCAGGGTTTTCAACTTTTTCACCAGTGAGGGGGTTTACATCCTCCGGGAAGTTGTCTGGTCCGATGAGGGTAACTTCCTTTGTGGGGGTCACTGTGGGAGGCAACTGGGTTTCAGTCGGCAGAGGGGTCGGCGTTTCTGTGGGAAGAAGACTGGCTTCTGCTGTCAGGGTTCCAACAACCATGGTTTGGATGGTGTCGGCTGAAGGGGTTTGTACAGGCACACAAGCAGAAATGACGAGCATTAATGACAAAAAGAGCAGGACAAGCGGAGAGATTTTTTTCATTATGCACCTCTTAGTTAATTCTACACGTTTAACTGACCTGGTTTTACAGGCTTAGAAGAGAGACGATTAATCCTTACGATTGGTTCCGTCAGTTTAGAAGCTGGTCCACCCGGCTGATGCCAACGTTAAAGTAACGGGCTTCAGGATGGTGCAGGATCATGGCAGCTGTGGACTGTTCCGGTACCAGTTGGTAGGCACTGGTCAAGCTCATCCCTAAGGCTTCAGCAGCGGGAAGCAGCTGGAAAACCTTGGCATGGTCGGGCAAATCGGGAATGGAAGGATATCCCCATGAATAACGCAAGCCCTGGTTAGGTTGCAAGCCAAGCTCTCTGCGGATGTGATTGTGCAGAAAATCAGCTGTAGCTTCGGCCATCTGCACAGCCAGGCCATGCGTAAAGTAGGACTCGGAATAATCGTTTTTGGCTTCAAGCTCAGCAACGTGCCTGGCGGCAACGTCAGAAACGGTTACTACTTGCAACGGCAGTACATCATAACGCTCTGAGCCCAGCTCCAGGAAGTAATCCGCCAGTGAGAGCCCTTCTCCGCTGGCCTGACGGGGCAGCAGTAGGCGAGTCAATTCCTTCGGATTCGGGCTGGAGATTGTTTCGGGGTCAAAGATTATCAGTTCGCCGCCATCAGCCAACACCGGCCAGTAGCCGTAGACAGCCTGCGGTTTTAGCCAGCCTTCTTTCTGAGCCAGGGCAAGCATACGGTCGCGGCGGACATCAAATTCCTTCTGAAGGTCCAGCCAGGCTTGACCGTGGGTGTTTTTTGCTCCCCAGGAAAGACGATAGAGCTCGTTAATATTCAGATGCGGTGAGACAGCCTGCAGTGGAATATCCTTCACGACGCGGGCACCCCAGGTTTTAACTTCAGGAATGAATTCCGCTGGTTTGACCGTGCTTCGTTTGCTTATGCTCGGGCGCGCAGCAGCCTTGGCAGCCATACCCAGCTCGTGCTCCGCTTTTCTGCGGGTATCAGCTATTAGGGCAGCCTGTGATTCAGGGCGGCTGAGTTGGTCCATGACGGAAAGACCCTCAAAGGCATCCTTGCAGTAAAAAACACCAGGCGCGTAGAACTCTCCATCATCGGTTTGGAGGATGCGCCATCCAAAGCGAGGGTTAATAGCTGCTCCACCGATCAGAACTGGGATTTTGAGGTTTCGGCGCTGCAACTCGTTAATGATGAATGGCATCTGCTTGCTGGTGGAAACCAGCAACGCCGAAAGGCCAATCGCATCCGCGTTTTGCTCAACGGCAGTCTTGATAATCTCCTCAGCGGGGACTTGTTTACCAAGGTCAACCACCTCGTAGCCATTATTGCTCAGGATGGTCTTGACCAGGTTCTTGCCAATATCGTGCACATCCCCATAAACAGTGGCTAATACCAATTTGCCTTTGGAGGTGCCACTGGCTTTATCCAGGAAGTTTTCAAGATAACCGACCGATTTTTTCATAACCTCCGCGCTTTGAAGCACGAAGGGCAATATCAATTCTCCGGCGCCAAAACGGTCGCCAACCTCTTTCATGGCAGGCAGCAAGACATTGTTGAGAATTCCCACTGCTTTTTCGCCAACTGGTTTTTGGGGTTCGAGGGCAAGCAGTTCATCGATGTCAGCTTCCACGCCCTGCTTGTGGCGGATGAGGATGCGTTTTTTCAGGCGTCCATCGGGGCTAAGGCCTTCAAATGGATCTACTTTGGAATCCGCGCCATCATCCTGGGCAGCGTGGGTGTCAAAATAAGCAATCAGATCCGCAAGCGCGTGATCGTTTTTATTGAAAATCAAGGCCTCAACCAAATCCCGTTGTTCCTGAGGGATCTCAGCGTAAGGTTTAATCTGGGCTGCGTTTACAATCGCCATATCCAGGCCGGCCTGCGTGCAGTGATAGAGGAAAACACTGTTTACTGCTTTACGGGCAGCTGGAGAGAGACCAAAGGAAACATTACTGACCCCCAAAGAGGTGTGCACTCCTGGTAATTCCTTCTTGATGAGCGTCAGCCCGTTGAGAGTTTCGATGGCTGAATCAGCATATTCGGCTTCGCCGGTAGCAAGGGTAAAGGTAAGGTCATCAAAAACGAGGTCTTCAGGCCGCAAATCAAATTCTGAGATGGCCATGTCGTATAAGCGTCTGGCAATTTCAAGTTTGCGCTCAGCGGTCTTGGCCATACCTTTTTCGTCGATGGTCAGGCAAAGGACCGCGGCTGAATAATCCTTGGCCATCCTAAAGATGCGGCGACTTTTAGCTTCGCCTGATTCGAAGTGGGTCGAATTAATCATTGAACGGCCAGGGATGATCTGCAACGCGGCTTCGATCACATCTGGTTCTGTCGAGTCGATGATGAGGGGA
Source organism: uncultured Anaerolineaceae bacterium (assembly GCA_964452955.1). GTDB lineage: Bacteria > Chloroflexota > Anaerolineae > Anaerolineales > Anaerolineaceae > Mesolinea. The sequence goes on from CAYVRH010000129.1 coordinate 3,890, forward strand.
ACAGGAACTTCCAGGGTCAGATGTTTAACCAGGCGCGTCATCATTTCTTTTTCATCGGAGCGTTCTGTAACGGCCACACTAATATCCAGCCCATGGGCGCCATTATCCACCTGATCGCGTGCCAATTGCACCATCGCTTCAAGATCCTCAGCCATGAGCATTTTCTTAAAATTACGGGAACCCTGGGCATTCAGACGCTCGCCGATAATGAATGGTACAGGAATTTGCTCAATGGCCACCGCCTGGGTGGAAGAAGCCAGCGATGGGATTGGTTCCACCGGGCGCTGAGTGGGCTGAAGCCCGTGTATCTTGGATGCCAGAGCCTGGATATGTTCCGGTTTTGTGCCACAGCATCCCCCAACCACGCGCACGCCATAGGTTTTGACGTAATCCGCCAGGACATCTGAGAATGGTTCGGCTTCCATCGGGTAAACGGCCTCACCATTCACATTCATGGGCAAGCCGGCATTCGGGATACAGGAAATTGGCAGGCTGGTGTGTTCTGCCAGGTACTCAACGGATGGGCGCATCTGGTCAGGGCCAGTAGAGCAATTCATGCCGATTACACTGACCCCAATGCCTTCCAATATCGATAACGCTGCCGTGATATCCGTACCAAGCAGCATCTTCCCTGTAAGGTCAAGCGTTACCTGAGCCTGGATGGGCAGGATGGTATCTTCATCTTTGAACGCACGATGAATGCCTTCGATAGCGGCTTTGACTTCCAGGATATCCTGATAGGT
>CAYVRH010000130.1:0-4615 GCA_964452955.1 uncultured Anaerolineaceae bacterium
AGCTCAGGCCACGCGCTTTATAAAGAAAGCCTAAAACTCTGGCACGAAAATCATGAGATCGATCTCTTCCAGACCATTGATAACCCTGAACCTAATTGGCCTTACATGGTAGGCTTTGTTCCAGATACGGTTCGAGCTGTAAAACCTAGCCCGGATAATGCCGTGGCCATTGTTTGCGGTCCTCCCATCATGACCAAGTACACCCTGCCGATCCTTGAGGATCTTGGTTTCAAACCGGATGCCATTTTTACCTCCCTCGAGAAACGCATGAAATGCGGTATCGGAAAATGCGGCCGCTGCAATATCGGCCCAAAGTATGTCTGCAAAGATGGCCCTGTCTTTAGCCTGGCTGAACTGCATACATTACCAAATGAGCTTTAGGAGTATTGATGACAGGTAGAGGCATAGCTCAAAAAACCAAGAACGACCAGGAAATGACCATCCATCGTGGCATGCTAACCCGCGATTATTGGATGAAATGGAATTTCACCAAGTGTGTTGGCTGTGAAATCTGTTCTGTTGTCTGCCCCAAGGGTGCTCTTACCCATGTGGACGCGGTTCTGGAAGATGGCCACATGGTCAAAAAGCAATCGGTGGATGTGGACGAAACCAAGTGCGTTAATTGTGGCACCTGTGTAGTTGCTTGCCCCACGCACGCTATTTCCATCAGCATCAACGGTAAACCCGAAATCCCGGTCGTAGAATACGAAGCCTTCCCCAAGTTCATTGACAAAACCATCTTTCACAAAGAAATTTTTGATTTTAGATTGAAAGATTTTGTGATCGATAACTGCTCAGTTGATGTCATTTCTTACGATGAAAATCGTGACACAATGCGGGTGGACTTTGAGAATTGTATCCATTGCCGGCAATGTGAAATTGCCAGTGATGGTGCTTTCGAAGTGAACCAGGCATGGGAAGGTTCTGTTGAATTGCATACAGAACGCTGCCTGCCAGGCTGCGTTGCTTGCACGGAAATCTGCCCAACCAGTGCCCTGCACATCAACAACGAAGGTCAAGTGACCTTGGCGGATTACTTCTGCATCAAGTGTGGAGCCTGCATGCAAATTTGCCCTGTAAAACCCCACTATGAAGAAAAAGCGTTTGAGTTTGATTCAAACGGCGTGCATGTCAAGCGCACCTATCTGGAACTCGCGAACCCGGATGAACTGGCCGTCAAGGTTGAGCGCTGGCGTGTTAACCACACACCTGTTTCCAGTGCCTCCTGGGTTGAAGCCTTACGTAAACTTTCGGATGACAAAGCCAAATCGGTTGAAATCGACCGCAAGCGCGCACTCAAACGCGCCGACTTGATTATGGCGCTGCGTGGAACTGTGGCAAGTCCGGACGCTCCAGCAATTCCCAATAAGCCCAGAAGATAATCCATCGAAAAGAGTTCAGATTTTCTGAACTCTTTTTTTTGTGTAATAATCTTTTGGACAAGGAGAATTGCGATGCAATACCTATTATTCTTTCCTTTGGTACTTTTGGTCCTTTCATTTCTGTTGACTGAAGATGTCATTACGGGTATTTTTCTAAGGAAGTTGGCAGTGGATACTTCCGCAGAAGGAATCCGTAAAATAACCGATAAACTAAAAGAATTCGGTATTCGCTATCATATCGTCACAGTCAGAAGCCGGGGTTCTGTGGCTTCTTACGGAGACGCCCGGGCTTATGCCAGGTCAAATCTGGCCATGTATAAATACAGCGATAAACCCGGTATGGTTTATTATGTGTTTGTCAGCCGAAAGAATTATCTGCAAGCCAAGGATTTGATTGCTCAAGGTTAGGCGGAAAAATATCCGAAATACACTACCTGGGTTGAATTGCTACGCATCTTTGGCCGTCGGTTCAAATCCAAAACCAACCTTGGTCATGAAATCAAACGACCACCCAGTCGGGCGATAATACTCTGGATTGCGTTCTCCTGGTTCAAAAATCAATACCCTTGCCTTGGAGCGAACTCTACCAAATTCACTCATGTCCGGCGTGGAAGTGATCAAATTACGAAAAGTTCCGGAGTTCAAATAGTACTTTTCGTGATCACCTTCGACTTGAACCAATTCCACAACGGGGAAATGCGTATGCCCGCTGACGACACATTGAATGGATGAGTTGCCTGATTGCAGGCATTCCTCCTTGCTTACCATCGCAACCGGAGAGCCAAGTTTGGATTTATTGGAGACTGGCAACACCATGGCTTTCCCAAGTCCATAAGGAAGGCCATATTTCCAGGGCTTTAGCTTGAGGAGTAGTCTAAATATTTGTGCCAAAATGCGGCTGGAACCACCGAATTTTTTGAGGTAATAATCGATATTCTTTATGGCCGCGAATTCATTCAATAGCCGGATGAAGACTGGCTCTGTTAATTTCCAGACCTCAGCTTTTGAAAGCCCGGGTGTTGAGAGCAGAAAGTTCATCAGAGCGTTGCCCGGTCTCACATTGTCAAACTCGATCAGCCGGCGATAGATCAAGCCCAGGTCGGGCATGGCGATGATACTTTCATCGGAATAGTATTCTCTAAACAGTAAGGGTAATTTAGCTGCAAACTCACAGGTGATAACATCCCCCAAGACAGGTTTTCCGTATTCCTCGGGGTCAATAAAGGTTGGAATGGTTTGGGCTAGCTTATAGGAAAGGTTAAAATTGGACGGATCATATTCATGGCCATGCCGGACCAGCACGCGATCTTCGTTATTGGTCCGCAGGATAAATTGATGCTCAAAAGGAAGCTCACTTTTCGGCATTCCGAGTTCAATTTGGGTTAAGTTTCGGATTAAGCGTGAGCTGTTTAGCAAGCGATCATGGTTTCCAGGGATGTAATGCAAATCGACGGGGACACCGGCCTTTTCCTGCAACGTCCGGAAGATATCCAAGGTTTCTGCCACGTAAGAATCACGGCATATTTCAAGCATGATCTTCAAGAGCACTTTTTCAAAACGGCCGTTAGGTTCAACGTCCTTGCAATCGATGTAAGGTCTCAACTCATCTTTGAGCCACAAGCTATTGCGGTTAATTTCGAAGATATCCCCGGCCAGGACCAGGTCAATGTGCTTGATATTATTTTCTTGCACCAGGCTGATAATCTCAGAAAAGTACGATTTGTACACTGACGGCGGCAGATTATGATTGACCTTGATTTTTCCGAGTTGATACGATTGGTTCTCTGCAAAATGCAGGTCGGACATGACGATGAGCATCTTAAAAGGTCTCCTCTGGCTTGGTCAGCATCGTCATAATTTTACCCGTATGGTTTGGGCAATTCCAACTTAAAAGCCCCACCGGCATTTGATCCAAGAATAAGCGAGCCGTCATCGGCGATCAATGCGGAGGTGTAAGTCAGATCTTGGTTCAGACCTTCAATTTTGTGCCAGGTTTCTCCCCGATTCAAGCTGTACCAGGCCATGCCCTCCCCAGCGGCTACAAGTGTACTGCCCTCCTGGTCGCTGCTAATGGTGGTCAAATGGCTTTCTGACCGCATGAGTAGCAACCATTCGCCTGAAATCTGATCAAAGTGATAAATGCCGCCTGGAGTTGAGGCGTAGAACTCCCCAGTGGATGTGATAAGCAAGTCAGTCACTTCTAGGTTTTCCAGACCATTTGAAAGCTCAATCCAACCAGAGCCTGAATGATTGAAAACCGAGCAGCTGTCTGCCTGCGCGCAGGCCGCCAGTAAACCCTGCCTGCCATCAGGGCTGAATTCAAGATCAGCGATGCGTTGACCTTCAAACGCGGATGGTTGCCAATATTGACCATCATGCACCCAGAGTCCGTCCCCAGCTGTTCCAGCATACAGGTGGTCACCTGTGGTTGCTAACTTGGTAACAGGCGTGTTGCCGGGTAAAATACCGCCTTTTTGCAGGCTGGGCAGGGATTCTTGATTAGACATCAACATTGCCTGAGCCAATGGTTTATCGACCGGATATATCTTCGAGCTGTAATCGAGGTAGGCTTCCAGATCGGGAGTGTCAACCCGGGGCATATTCAGATTCTGCCATGTAGCTCCATCGAACTGGTAAACGCCAGTATCGGCAGAAGCATAAAGTTGACCGTCAAGATCATAGACGGAGGTTACATTGGTTGAATCCAATCCAGCATTAAGTTCTTCCCAGGTCATCCCGCCATCAGAAGTGGTCATGATGCCCTGTCCGTAGACCGCGGCGATGGTTTCGCCGGGCAATTGTGGGCTCGTTGTTAATCCGGAGATGCTGGATGCAACAACACCGGTGCCCGCCTGTATCCATGACGCTCCATAGTTGGTAGAAATGTAAAGACCAGTAAATTGTGTGCCTGCGTACCAGCGTTGTGGATTTGTGTTTGAAATTGCGACATCATACACGATGTTCTGTGGATTTTGGAATGTACTAATAATCCAGGAGGCTCCACGATTATTGGAAAAAGCCACTCCACTTTTAAACGTTGCAAGAAACACTCTTTGATAATTTGGATAAAGCGGTCCTAATACAACCTTTAAAACACCACTTCCTTGAAAATTGGATTGGAGCCATTGTTCTCCTAAATTATCACTGTAACAAACATACGTCGGATCCCAAAAGCCACTATACATTCTATTCGTTAGCGTATCGATTGCTATTGATCGTGCTTGATAATCTAC
>CAYVRH010000131.1:0-2800 GCA_964452955.1 uncultured Anaerolineaceae bacterium
GGGAATTGCAAGCGCTGGACCAATTGGGCTTGTTCGATCGGCAGGCACAGACCAGCCAGGGCATCCGCCATTACAACTTGCTGTCGATGATGCTTATTGAACAATTTGAATTCTATACGCAGCATGGCTTTCCAATGGAGAGTGTGCGTGAGTTTTTGGCTAACCCTGGCCTACAGGAGCAAGCGGCTGCCTTGGATGCCCAGAGCATGCTGCTCTATTCCCGGCAGGATGCCGTTCAAACGCAATTGGCAGCCGTCCAAGCTGCCCAAGAGCTTTATCAGGCGGGAAAAGACGCCCCCTGGGGTGCGCTGACGCGTTTGCTGCGCAAAGACCTGGCTGGAAAGCTGAACTTTTGGGAGGAATTCCAAGCGGAAAGCCTGTCGGATGGCCTCAGCCACTATGCCAGTTTTGAAAACCTCTGGGCTTTGTATCAAGCGTGGAAGGAATTGCTAATTCGCGGGGCGTTCTTCCGCAGTATGGGGGTTCTGCCTGAAGAGCAAGCGGGTAAACGTCTGGGTCTTGATTATTTGAATTGGAAACGGAAGTTGATGGCGGAAGAGCCAGAATTGGCTGAGACATTTACACGCCTGGAAAAAAACCAGGGTTGGCTGCAGGATGAGCTGTTCAAAGGGGTTACTGCTTACCTTGAACTGCTGGAGAGGGGTCTTTGAGACCTTGTTCTTTGAGGAATATTGACCCAGGTGAGTCTGTTTGGGCGGCATCCAGCAGCATGTACTTGGACTGAGAGTTGCCAATCGAACCGTCCTATGTGAAAGGAGGATGCCATGTCTGAAAGTCTGGACTACAAAAAAGCCTTCAAGATCTATTACCAGCCTAGCACAAAGCCTGGAATCATCGATGTACCTGAGATGACGTTTTTCGCTGTCGATGGGCATGGAGACCCGAACAGTTCTGACGAATATCGGGCGGCCGTGGAGATGCTTTATGGGCTTTCCTACACGATTAAAATGAACAAGCTGAGCGGCACCCAGCCACCGGATTACTATGATTACACGGTCTTTCCGCTGGAAGGCCTATGGTGGTTTGAAGGAGAACAATCACACGCTTTTGACGGACTGAGCGTAGCTGACAAAAACACGTTCCAGTGGCGTTCCATGATTCGGCAGCCGGAATTTGTGGATCAAGCTGTGTTGGAATTTGCCAAGGCAAGCCTGTCAAAGAAGAAACCGCAGCTTGATTTGAGCAAAGCTGTTTTATACAAATTTACGGAGAGCTTGTGCGTGCAGTGCATGCACATTGGACCTTACGACGCAGAGCCAGCTACGGTTGCGGCCATGCATCAGTTTGCTCTGGAACAAGGTTATGAGCCTGACCTGTCTGGGACGCGCCGCCACCACGAGATTTACCTGGGCGATCCGCGCCGCACGGCGCCCGTAAAGCTGAAGACAGTGGTTCGCCACCCAATCCGCCCGATTTGACCGGTTGATGCATCTTTGGAGAGTTAAGCGAGGAAAAACACGCTTATTACTATTGAGAATTAGTATTCCCATAAGTAATAACAATTATGCTGATCTTTGGTTCAGCCCGCCCTATTCTATTGTGACCGACACCCCAAAACCAGACTGCCGCGCTACTCTCGCAGTGACTGTAAGTGTGGTTATTCTGGGAAGCGTCAGAGACGGCTGCAAATGCATTGCCATGTGGAATCTTGCATTTGGTAAGATCAGTTGCCCCGCAATGAAAGATAAAGCAAACAACTTCCAGTCCTAACCTTTCTAAAGAAGGTACTTACCAGGTGAAGTTCAAGATGATAATACTTTACCTAGGCACCCCCTCCCCGTGGCCCGAACAAGCCACGTGTTATAATTTTTTTAAACAATAGCATATAGGTTTTGGAGGCATCATGCACGGGAAAAACTTTTTCTCTGGTCCAACTGCGGCTCATCGCCGGCAAATTTACCGGGGTTCCGGCTATACCAGTGATGACTTCAAGCGGCCCCACATTGGCATTGCCAATACATTTTCTGAGTTTTCTCCTGCGCACCGCCATCTGCGCGACCTGGCTGAACAAGTCAAAAACGGCATCTGGCAGGCAGGCGGCGTGCCTTTTGAATTTGGCGTCTACTCCACCTGCGGCAATATCGCCATTGGCACCGAAAATCTGGCCTACGAACTAGCTTCCCGCGATGTGCTGGCCGGCTCAGTTGAAACGGTGACCAGCGTGCATCTCTTTGACGGCCTGGTGCTGCTGGCTTCATGCGATAGTGTCATCCCTGGTTTGATCATGGGCGCGGCCCGCATGCGCGTACCTACCGTTATCGTTACTGGCGGACCAATGATGCCTGGAAAACTTAGGCAGGAAGCAGTCCTTTCTCCGGATGTCAACGAGGCTGTTTACGGGGCTTTTGCCACCGGTAAAATGGATGAAGCCGAGCTGGAAGCCATGGAAGAATGCGCCTGCCCCAGTTTTGGTGCCTGCCCCGTGATGGGCACCGCCAATACCATGCAGATTCTTACCGAAGCCATGGGCCTGGCTGTTTCTGGCGCGTCCACCATCCCGGCTTACCTCTCGAAAAAACTGGTAAAGGCTCGCGAAGCTGGGGTAAAAATTGTTGAACTCATCAAGAACGGGACCAGCATTGAGGATATCCTGAGCGAAGGCGCGCTTAACAACATGATCCGGGTGAACGCAGCGATTGGCGGCTCAACCAACGCCCCACTGCATATCATCAGTATTGGCCGGGAATTGGGCATTGAAATTCCACTGGAACGCTTCGATGAGATCAGCAAGAATACCCCTCTGGTCAGCGGAGTCATCCCCAATGGCAAGGATACGGTG
>CAYVRH010000131.1:2810-4610 GCA_964452955.1 uncultured Anaerolineaceae bacterium
ACCCCGCTGCCATTCAACTCTACCAGGATTTGGGCTTCGATGAGATCAGCCGCAACACCCCACTGATCAGCGGGGTCATCCCCAATGGCAAGGATACGGTGGTCGATTTCTACGAATCTGGCGGGGTGCCTGCCCTGCTCAAGCAGTTAGAACCGTTACTGGATACCAGCGTAAAGACGGTGGATGGCGGCAAGCTTGCAGACCTGCTTAAAAAACACTCTGGGGCGCATGGCAAGACCATCCGTAGCCTGGAGGATCCGTTTCAGCCGGAGGGCGGTTTGGCGATTGTCAAAGGCAACATCGCACCGAATGGGGCTCTCATTCGTTTATCCTCTGTACGCAAAGAAATGCTGGTGCATTCCGGTCCGGCCCGGGTGTTCAATTCTGATGAAGATGCCTGGAAAGCGATCGTGGAAGGCCAGGTGAAGGCCGGCGAGGTGCTGGTGGTGCGTTATGCAGGCATCAAAGGCGCGCCTGGTATGGTGGAGACGATGATGTCCACCGACGCGCTCTTCCGCGTTGGGTTGGAAGGCAGCGTTGGCTTGATCACGGATGGGCGTTTTTCGGGTTTCAACCGCGGACCGATTATCGGACATGTATCACCAGAGGCTATGCTTGGCGGCGTGATTGCGATCATTGAGGATGGCGACCTGATTGATATCAACATTCCGGAACGCAGGCTGGACCTGCGCCTTTCGGAGGAAGAAATTCAAAGAAGATTGGCAAATTGGAAGCCGATGGAACCCCGGGTGACCAAGGGATTTCTCTCTATCTACGCGCAGTTGGCTTTGCCGCCGGAAAAAGGCGGTGCCATCCAGCCGGAGGAACTTAACGGAAAGATGTTTTTCGGGGAGGGTTGACACAGGTGAGTTTTAGCCTTTCTTTTGAGAAAAGGAATGTACTTAAATTGCCGCACATTGCCTGCTAAAGCAGAGGATTTCTTGTCATGTTGAGCGCAGCTAAACATCTTCTATAGGCAATCCGCATCTAGAAGATCCTTCGCAAAAGAAGCTCAGGATGACGAGTCTTCTGTTGGTCATACAAGAAGCGTCAGCGGCGACTGCTTGCGTGCCAAGCCCGAAGGGTGAGGGCTAGCAATCTGGGTCAATTTTGGAAAAATCTGTCTTGTTGAGCGCAGCGACTGGGAACCGTACTCGCGCTGCACAGCAGCATAGAGTAAACATCTTCTGGTAGCAGGCCTGATCTAGAAGATCCTTCGCAACCCAACTCAGGATGACAAGCCATTTAAAACTTTATTTTGAGGTTCCACTTGAGAAGGACAGGAAATCTTACTCGCGACACAAAGCACCATGGAGCAAATGGCAAGTAGTGCCCCGAGGAGGAGAAATATATCACCCTTCTCGTCATATTGTGATTGTTCAAGCCACAAATAGAAAAGAAAGGTGTTTATTAAAAGCTTATTTTAGGAACCACAGTATCAGGTTACCAACTATCCAAATTTTTCCAAAAACCTACTACCAAATTGCCCGGCCACCATCCACGGAAAGGGCTACGCCGGTCACGTAACTGGATTCATCCGATGCCAAGAAGAGCACGGTATTGGCCACCTCCTCTGCGCTGGCAATGCGGTTGAGTGGATGTTGGGCAGCGAAGACCGGGCGCATCTTCTCCAATCCGCCGCATTCTTCCATCTCCTGCCGTAGCAAGGGCGTCTCAACACTGCCGGGGCAAATGCAGTTGACGCGAATATTCTGCGAGGCATGGTCAATGGCCATTGCGCGTGTGAGATTGGTCACGCCGCCTTTAGCCGCGCAATACGCCGCCACACCTTTGCCGCCA
>CAYVRH010000132.1:0-4552 GCA_964452955.1 uncultured Anaerolineaceae bacterium
CCTGTTCCTCAGAAAGGGCTTTCTTGGGGGTCACGCGCTCGAGTTTTCTTCGGGCCCGGATCTCATCTGCGCGGGTGAGCTTCTCCTGCTTGGGGCTCATCAGTCCTCAAACTTCCTTACAGTTTTGTCATTTTCTTGCTTGCGTTCCAAGGCCAGGTCGATCAGGCTATCGATCAACTGGGGGTAAGGCAAACCGCTCACCTGCCAGAGCCGGGGGTACATGCTGATCTTGGTGAACCCAGGAATGGTGTTTATTTCATTGAAGTAAAGCTGACCGTCGATTTTATCGATGAAAAAGTCAATGCGCGCCATTCCGGCACAATCGAGAGCTTTATAAGCGGTGATGGCGTAACGTTTGACACGCTCCGTATCTTCTTCACTCAGCGGGGCGGGGATGCAAGCCTCAGGTTCGCCGTGGTAGTACTTATCGGTGTAACTGTAGAACTCATCATCCGGGATGATTTCCCCTGGAACTGAAACGGAAGGATTCTCATTGCCCAAAACGGAAATTTCGATTTCGCGGGCGTCCACGCCACGTTCAACCAAAATTCTGCGGTCGTACCTGGCAGCTTTGAGCAGAGCGGGTTTGAGTTCTTTACGGTCGTGCACCTTGGTGATGCCGACTGAAGAGCCCAGATTGGCCGGCTTTACAAATAGCGGATAGTTGGCGATTTTTTCGCAAGTGTCGACAACCGCGTTCATATCGTTGAGCAAATCAACGCGCTCGAAAATCTGGAAAGGCAGCACCGGCAACCCGGCGGCACTGGCCATGGTCTTGGTGAAGGCTTTGTCCATGCAGGCTGCGGAGGCCAGCACACCGCCACCCACAAAAGCCAGGTCCTGGATGGCAAAGAGGCCCTGGATGGTGCCATCTTCACCGAAGGTGCCGTGCAAAACCGGGAAAACGACATCAATGGCCGCTTGTTTGACCAGCTTTGTACCCTTGCGGGAGTACAAGTAGACTCGCCCGCCCTCATTCAGCAAGGTCGCAGGGCTCAGGTAGTCTTCATTGTCTTTTTCAAAGCGACCGAGCACATCGGTACCGGTCAGCCATTGGCCTTCATAATTGATGCCAACCTGGTGGACTTCATATTTTTCTGGATCAACCGCATTCAGAACCGAGCGGGCAGACATGAGCGAAACGGCGTGTTCGCCAGAACGACCGCCAAAGATGAGGAGCAGGGATAATTTCTTAGTCATTTTCAAATTCTCCCAAAAGTTCAATTTCGAGTTCCAGATGGACGCCTGACTGGGCTTTCACTTTTTCCTGCATCAGGCGGATAAGACGGTAATAATCCTGAGCTTTGGCCTGACCGTCATTAACAATGAAATTGGCGTGTACCGGGCTGATCTGGGCGTGCCCAGAAACCGTGCCCTTGAGCCCGGCGGCCTCGATTAGGCGTCCAGCGAAATCACCTTCAGGATTTTTGAAAGTCGAACCGGTAGACGCTCCCTGAGGTTGGGTTGCCAGGCGGCGCTGCGTAAATTCATTCATTTTGGCCACGCTGGCTTCGCGTGTGCTGTGGCTAGCATTGAAAGTGGCTGCAAGGATGACGGCGGGCGTATGAGCACGCTTTAGGAAGCTGCTGCGATAGGCGTAACCCATGTCATCCGCCATCAGGGAATACTCGCCTTTGTCCTTGAAGAGAATGAGGGCGGATTGCAGGTCGTGGGCAGTATCTGAGCCATGTGCTCCAGCATTGCCGTAGACCGCGCCGCCGACCGAACCGGGGATGGAATTTGCCCATTCCAATCCGCCGATACCGCGCAGGGAGCACTGGCGCGCCATGGCACCCAGGTTGGCGCCGCTTTCGGCGTAAACGGTGGGTTTTTCCTCAGAGGAGTGAATCTTGATGTTGTGGCAGCGGTTGAGCAGCATCACGCCATCCCAACCTTTGTCGCTGATGAGCATATTCGAGCCTGAACCCAGCATGCGGAAGGGCATTTCAATGTCCCAAAGCGCGAGGGCAGCCTTGCGCATTTCATCCAGCGTGTTTACCGGGATTAGCCCGATGACCGGGCCACCGGTTCTGGAGGTGGTGTAGTTGCAGATTTGAACATTGCGCTGCAATTTATCGCCAAACAGGGTTTCAAGCTTGCGGATGGGCAGACTCATGCTTTCATCTCCAAGTTTTCATCAAATTTGGCAGCAATATTGCGGCTGATTTCAGGGCCTTTGCCGGCTGAAAAGACAATCACCAGGTCGTTGCCGTGCTGGCCTTGAATGATTGCTTCAGCTACTGTGTCGAAATCGGGCAGGTAAAGCGCGTTCTGCTCGGGCAATTGGTCGGCGATTACCTGGGGCGTATAGCCATTATCCGCTTCGCGGGCGGCGTAGATTTTGGTAATGATGACCCGATCAGCGCTTTTCAGGCTCTGCGTGAAGGCTGTTTGCATATTTTGGGTGCGGCTGAAGGTGTGCGGTTCCCAAACAGCCCACAGTTTTGCCTGGGGAAAAGCTTCGCGGCAAGCTTCGAGTGTGGCTTTGAGTTGGGTTGGGTGGTGGCCGTAGTCATTGACCAGGGTAAGACCGCCCTTCTGATAAAAAATATCAAAGCGGCGTTCGCTGCCGGTGAAATTCTGCAAACCTTTGGAAGCTTTTTTGAGGTTCAAACCTGCCTGGTGAACCATCGCCAGAGCCGCGGCTGCGTCGAGGACGTTGTGTTGGCCGGGGATATGGGTTTTGAATTGACCCAGCGACCTGGCTTTGAAACTGAGCTCGAAACTGCGGCCAGTCTGCATGATCTGGCTATTTAGAATCTGATAGTCATTTTCAGCCCCAAAACCGAAGCTGAGCAGTTTGAAAGGTGCATCTTCCAACTGGGCATGCAGCTTTTGGCTAAGGCGGTCCTCTCCACAGAGCAACAGGGTGCCATTGCCGCGAGTTTTCATAGCAAAGGTTTTGAAAGCCTGCAGATAATCAGCTTCGGTGGGGAAGAAATCCGGATGGTCGTGTTCGATGTTGGTTACCAGGCTGATGGTAGGTTCCAGGCCTAGGAACATATTATCGTACTCGTCCGCTTCGATCACAAAGAGCTTGCTCTGCCCTTCGTGGGCGTTTGTGCCCAGGCTCTTTACTTTGGCACCGAGGATAAAACTTGGGTCTTCACCAGCAGCACGCAGAGTTTCGATCAGCATGGCAGTGGTGGTGGTTTTACCATGTGAACCTGCCACGGCCAGTACCTCTTTGCCTTCGGTCAGAACCGGTAAAAACTCACTGCGCTTGAGCACAGGGATGCCTGCCTGTTTCGCGGTCTGAATATCAGGGTCTTGCTCGCTGATGGCAGAAGATCGCACTACCAGATCGGCTTGCTTGACAAGCTCAGGGTCGTGCCCGATGACAGTCTTTGCCCCGGCCAGGGTGGCAGCGTCAAAGTAGGTGGAGGGGTTGGCGTCCGATCCGCTAACCTGCCAGCCTCTTGCCAGCAACATGAGCGCAATCGCTGAGATGCCAGTGCCACCGATGCCGATGAAGTGCACACGTTTCTGCATACTAAGCCTCCACCATCCCGCTTAGCAGCGCAGCAATCTTTTCAGCAGCGTCCGTTTGACGAAGCGTGCCCATGGCCTGGCTCATGCCAACCAGTTTGCCTTCTTCAGCAAATAACTGGTCAATCGTAGGCAGAAGATCCTGGCGGAGGTTCGCGTCCGCCAAAATGATGGCCGCACCGCGCTCTGCCAGGTAATCGGCGTTGAGTTTTTGGTAACGCCAGGCATAGGGGTAGGGAATCAGCACGGCAGGAAGCGAGAAGTAAGGGAACTCGCCCAGGCATGAAGCCCCCGCGCGTGAGACCACCAGATCAGCAGCTGCCAGCGCGGCACCTACTTCGTGCAGATAGCTGAAGGCACGATAGCGGCTGCCCAGGTGGCTGGTTTGCGCGGAAACAGTTTCCCAATCCAGCTTGCCGGTCAGGTGGATGACCTGGTAACGCTCCAGCAGTTTTTCGAGAATCCCCAGCACAGCCTGGTTGATGGACCTCGCGCCACTGGAACCACCTTGGAAGAGGATGGTAGGCAGCTTGGGGTCAAAATCGAAGAATGCCAAAGCCTTGCTTTTATCCCATTTTTTAAGTTCTTCCCTTAAGGGGTAGCCGGTTACGATAAGCTTGGCCTTATTCGTAAAGAATTTCTGGGAGTCTTGCACGCTGACAGCAATCTTGCTGGCAAAGCGTGCCAGGGTTTTGAGTGCCAGGCCAGGTTCGAGATCCGGCACAAAGAGCAGCGATTTTCGGTTTTTTGCGGCCAGGGCCATGGGGATAGCCACGTACCCGCCCGTAAAGAGCAGAACATCGGGGTTGAAATTCGCGAGGATTTTTTTAGATGCTTGAAAACCCCCAAGAAGCCGGCGAATATTGCCGGGCAACTTGGACAAGGCAACGCCATGTACTCCGGCAGCCGGAATGGCCTGGAATGGAATCCCAGCCCGTTCAACCAGGCTGGCTTCCATGCCGCCTTCGCTGCCAACCCAAAGGAGTTGGTGGCCACCTTTACTCAAGGTCTCTGAAACGGTTAGTGCGGGATACACGCCCCCGCCAGTCCCGCCTGCGCAGAT
>CAYVRH010000133.1:0-4531 GCA_964452955.1 uncultured Anaerolineaceae bacterium
CCCGGCAAAAATTAATTGAAGCGCTCGATGCCCTGCAGAATAAGGTTGAGCCGACCATCGCCCGCAAGCATGGGAACATCCCACTCTAAGGAGATATGATGGAAAAAGGTTTGATTATCACCGCAATTGGAATGGGCCTCGTTTTTGTGCTCATTCTCCTGCTGTGGTTTATTATGGCCTTCCTGGTTAAGGTAACTGAGAATTTCAAAGCGACCGAAGAGGAAGAAGCTCCAATTGAGACAGAGGAACTTGTTGAAGCTGAAGTTGCCCCAAGCGAAAACAAGGCGCAACTGGCAGCAGCATTGGCAGCCGCGACGGTGGTTGCCATGTCCCGCAAGGCCAAAAAACCACTTGTCAATACTTCACAAATGCGCAGCCCAGCAATGGGTTCATCCTCCAGTAGCTGGCTGAATGCTGGCCGCGTACGCCAAATACTTGCACGAAAAGGACGTTAATATGCTTATTAAAGTTGAAATTGATGGTCAAGTTTATGAAGTTAAGATCCTTGAGATTCAAGGTGATGATGTTCTGACTGAAGTCGCTGGGAAGACCTACGGAGTCAACCTGTCAAACCAGTCCGTGCAGGCCCAACCAGCCGTGTCTTCCACGGTTGTAGCCCCGGTCAAGCAAGAAGCCGCCCCTGCGCCAGCTGCCCAGGTTGTTCCTGAGGGCGAAAGTGCCCATACCTTGAAATCTCCTTTGCCAGGTACGATTGTTGAAATCAAAGTCAAAGCAGGCCAACACGTCAAGAACGGAGAGGTACTGATGATTCTTGAAGCGATGAAAATGAAAAATTCCATCCGTTCTTTACGGGATGGGGTTGTTGAAGAAATATACGTCAATTCCAAAGACCAGGTCAAGCACAACCAACCCTTACTGCGCTACGGAGGGTAGGCAATGACAGGGACTCTGTTACAAGAACTGACAAAAGGCTTCGCAGCCTTTGGTTGGCAAAACGCGCTCATGATTGTGGTGGCGCTGGTATTGATCTATCTGGGCATCTGGAAAGACTACGAACCAACCCTGCTTATTCCGATTGGGTTTGGCTGCCTTCTGGCCAACCTGGGCATGTCTTATCAGGTCGGTTTCATGAAAGTCATTTACGATGCCGGCATCAAGACTGAGCTTTTTCCCTTGCTGATTTTTATCGGTGTTGGCGCGATGATCGATTTCAAGCCACTGCTTTCCCAACCCAGCATGGTTTTATTAGGCGCGGCTGGCCAGTTTGGTATCTACATCACGCTCTTATTAGGTTTGGCACTCAAGTTTACATTGCCCCAGGCTGCAGCCATTGGCAGCATCGGTGCCATCGACGGTCCAACCGCGATATTCGTCAGCAGCAAGTTGGCGCCTGAGCTTTTGGCTCCGATCGCGGTGGCTGCCTATTCTTACATGAGCCTGATCCCCATTATTCAGCCGCCCATCATGAAGCTGATGACCTCTAAAAAGGAACGCTCCATCCATATGGATTACGCCCCGAAAGAGGTTTCTCCTCTGGCTGTAATCCTCTTCCCTATCCTGGTTACGGTATTAATCGCCTTGGTTGCTCCCGATGCAGCTCCGCTGATGGCAGCCCTGATGCTTGGCAATCTTTTACGTGAAGCAGCAGGCGTGGAACGCCTCAGCTACACAGCCCAGCATGAATTGATCAACATCGCCACCCTCTTCCTGGGGTTGTCAGTTGGTTCAACCATGATCGGCAAAGACTTCTTGAACTTCCAAACACTGGGTGTTTTACTTTTGGGGTTGATTGCCTTCGTCATTGACACGATTGCCGGTTTACTTTTTGGCAAGATGATGTGCGCGGTCACCAAGGGCAAGGTTAATCCCCTGATCGGTGCTTGCGGTATTTCAGCCTTCCCAATGGCAGGCAGGCTCTCAGCCAAGGCCGCCCTGGAGGCTGACCCAACTAACTTCATTCTCATGCACGCCATGGGCGCAAATGTTGCCGGCCAATTGGGCAGCGTCATCGCGGGCGGCTTGTTGCTTGCCCTGGTTATGGGCATCTGATAGTTCACTGAATAATAGAAGAAAAGCCAGCATTTTGCTGGCTTTTTGTACGTCTATTGATTATTAGATTCGACCGATGATATTTTGGTGTCCTCAAGCATCCAGTTTGTAGCCACGCCCACGGATTGTGAGAATCAATTCTGGTTTGCTGGGGTCTGCTTCAATCGCGTTTCTCAGCCAACTGATATGCACATCCAGGGTGCGGGTATCGGCCGTGTAATCTGTTTGCCAGACTTCTTTGAATAGGTTCTCGCGGGTATGAATGACACCCGGTTTCTCCATCAGAATTTTTAGTAGCGTGACCAGGCGGGGTGTGAGGCGGGTTTCTTTTGCGCCGCAGCTGACTACATTGGTGAGCGTGTTCAGCTTCACAGGTCCGCTGGTCAAAATATGTTTGTCAGGCGTTTTCTGGTACAAACGAATGCAATTGACCAATTTCTGAACCGTGAACGGGAGCAGCAAAACCGAATTTGCGCCGCAATCCTTGAAATTTTCATCTTCACCGCCCAAAATCAGGATTTTTGGCGTATCAGGTTGGAGGTTGTGAAAGCGGTTGACAATGCGCTGACCATTGGTACGCAGGGAAGCGGCATTGATGATAATGACATCGGGGTGGCAGGAATCGATCTTTCGCAGGCCGGCAGTTCCATTTTCATAAACACTGACCAGGAAACCTCTGTGGATCAAATCCTGGTAGAAGCCTGCTTCACCATTCTGTTTCTTTTCAACGAGGAGAAGTGTTGTAGCCTGGTTTTGTTCGAAACTTTTCTTTTTCAATGCATCCTAACCTGTGGCCTAATTAGTCTTCTTCCTCAATTTCAACCCTGGAGAAGCCGTATTGCTATGGAGAAACTATTATACCGAATGTTAAAGAATCTGTGTTAAAGAATCTGAACTTTCTTAAAATATCGGGCTGGAAATGGTTTACAGTCACACATCGCCCTCCGGCATGTTAGAATTTAGAAACTACAGACCATGGACAAATTAATTAGAGCTACCATCCACAGTATACGAGTCTCCCTAACCAGCGACGATCGCATTGTTGTCCTAAAGCAGGAAGATAGGGATCGCTTCTTGCCCGTTTGGATTGGCAAATTTGAAACTTCCAACCTCACGCTGATACTTGAAAAAACGGCCGTCGCCCCACGATTTAATGCCCACGCTGCTGGAACGCTTGGGGGGTGCTTTGCTGAGGGTTGAAATTGTCGCCCTGGTAGAGGACACCTACATGGCCAACATGGTGGTGCGCAAAGAAAACCAGGTATTGGTCATCGATTGCCGGCCTTCGGATGCCATCACCCTGGCAATCCGCCTGGATGCCCCAATCTTCATCGCCGAGTCCATCCTAGACAATGTGGGGATTGAGCCCGAGATTGACCGCCAGGAAGCGGAACAAAGCGAAAGTGAACCGGATATTTCGGTCTTCAAAGACTTTTTTGACAGCCTGGAAGATACCGATAAAGATTCAGATAAACCCAAGGAATAAACTCCTGATGGAGACTCTATGACCGAAAATTACCCCGTGGAAGCCAGCCAGCCTGAGCTTGCTAATCAGCAACTCTACGATCGGGAGATGGAAGAAGCTGTTATCGGCGCCGTCATGATTAACCCCGATGTCTACATCGATCTGGCCCCGATTATCCGGCCGGAAGATTTTTACATCAACCGCCATCAATGGATTTGGCAGGCCCTGACTGATCTCTTTCAGGAAAACCAAAGTTTTGACGTGCTTACAGTTCGCCAGAAGCTCGATTCGCAAGGCCATCTTGAAGATGTAGGCGGCGTGGAATATCTGATCAGCCTTAGCAACGTCGTGCCATCTTCTTTACATGCCGTTTCTTACGCGCGCAACCTTTCAGCCCTCTCCGCCCGCAGACGCTTATTGAACGCTGCCAATGACATTGCCCGCCTTTCCTACCGCATGGATTACAACGTTGAAACCGTGCTGGGGGAATCCGAAAAGGCTGTGTTCAGCGTCAGCCAGGATCGCTATGCCCGCGATATTATCCCGATTAAAAAAGTTGTCCAGGATTATCTGAACCGCCTGGGCGAGGTTGCCAACAGCCCAGAAGGCGTCAGCGGCCTGAAAACAGGCCTTTCTTCGCTCGACCAGGTACTGGACGGTCTGCAAAAATCGGATTTTCTGATTGTGGCAGGCCGGCCTGGCATGGGTAAATCAGGCTTCCTGATTGGCATCGCCAAGTACGTGGGCTTGCAGCTTAAACGCAGCGTGGCCATGTTCACGCTGGAAATGTCGGCCGAACAGTTGCTGCAGCGTATGGTCGCGCAGGAGACTGAGATCGACTCCCAAAAATTGCGCTCAGCCAAACTGGACGATAAAGAGATGGAGCTGGCGGTGCATGCCCTGACTGTGCTTAACGATGCTCATATCTACATAGACGACACACCGGCCATCACTCCGCTGCAGATCCGCTCCAAATGCCGCCGTTTACAGATGGAAGAGGGCCTGGACCTGGTGATCGTCGACTATTTGCAGTTGATGGCCAGCGATGTGCGCACC
>CAYVRH010000134.1:0-4510 GCA_964452955.1 uncultured Anaerolineaceae bacterium
GCACCTACTCCTTGCTTCAAATACCGGGGATTACGGATGATTTGCACATTTCAATCTGTCAAATTACACTTTTGTTGTGCCAAACTTTATCCGCAATTATGTTACAGGAGGAACGTACTCTTTCACCCTGGTTACTTCAGAGAGAGCCAAGTATTTTAATGACAAAA
This sequence comes from uncultured Anaerolineaceae bacterium, assembly GCA_964452955.1. GTDB lineage: Bacteria > Chloroflexota > Anaerolineae > Anaerolineales > Anaerolineaceae > Mesolinea. The sequence goes on from CAYVRH010000134.1 coordinate 168, forward strand.
AGTGCATAGAGGCATCTCTTTCTGCAATCTCCATTATTCAAAAATATCATCATTTTGAATTGATCGCTTTTTGCGTCATGCCTGATCATGTTCATCTACTCATGACTCTGGCCGAAGAGGACTGCGATTTCTCCTCGAGAATCAAAGAAATCAAGAGAAAGACCACAGAGTCAATACGCATCATTAAAAATAATTCAAGATTAGTGGTCTGGCAGAAACGTTTTTGGGAACACACGATTAGTAGTCAAACTGATTTTCAAAATTGTTTTGATTACATTCATTACAACCCTATAAAGCATGGATATTCCGATAAGTATGATTGGGAGTGGTCAAGTTATTGGCGATATTACAGTAAAGATGAAAAAGACATGCCGGACATTGATCCAAAATCCTTCCAAGATGTCAAATATTCATATGGTGAATGAGTGAGAAGCTTGATGTCAGGTTGAAGAGAGCAACCTGACCTACGATAAAAATGGCAACGGGGTTACGGGTAAACTGACAGGTTTGAATTCTGTAAGTCACAGAGCTCAAACCTGTTCTTTTATCTTTATTATTTAGTCCAATTAACGGCGCGCACTGCCTTTGTTTCGTGCCGGCTTAATACTTTTTGGTCACAAGAACCTGTTTGATCTCCTCAAAAAGGCTGGGATTGGCCGCTAAAAGGCTAGGAGCGCCCTCCAGGAGCGATTTGGTTTCATAGAGGGGTTCCACGATACCGCCGGCCTCGCGGATGAGCAGAATGCCGGCAGCCGCGTCCCATGGGTAAAGCGCGATTTCCCAAAAACCTTCCACGCGGCCACAAGCCACATAGGCCAGATCGAGGGCTGCGGAGCCCAAGCGCCTGACCGTTTGCGTTACGTGCGAAAGGTTGAGGAAGTTATCCACATTGGATTGAGGTGTATCCAACAAATGAAAACGAAAACCGGTAATCAGCATGGCATCGATGAGCCTGTCAATTTGGGAAACACGGATGGGTTTGCCGTTCAAGCAGGCACCCTTGCCCAGCTCAGCGCTGAACATCTCGTCTCGGGAGGGGTCGTAAATCACGCCCAGCTGCAATTCGCCCTTATAAGCGTAGGCGATGGAGATGGCGAAAATCGGTAAACCATGGGCATAGTTGAGGGTGCCATCCAAGGGGTCGATGAACCACTGGTGTTCCAGGTTGTCGGAATGTTGGCCACTCTCTTCCGCCATAATGCTGTGGTTGGGGAAAGCTTCCAGCACCTTGCCTTTCAAAAAGGTTTCACTGAGCATATCCGCCCGGGTCACCAGATCAGCCTTGCTTTTATGTTCGGTTTGCAGGTCTTCAAATTGCATTGCCTTCACCACCTGGCCGATTTCTCTTGCCCAGGCTTCAACTTTTTTCAATTCAGGTTTTTTCATGCGCTGCTCACAATTTTTGTTCATTCTATCACCCAATCACCCGTAGGCGCCTGTGGATAAGGCGTGGGAAATTATGGGTGCCCCTGTGGATAAGTGGTTATAATTGTTTGAAATTCAAGCATTTTAGTGGAAAGAGAGCCCATGAAAGCGACTGATTCGGTACCGAATTTTGCGGTTTTGCAGCTCTCCGGCTGTTCCGGCTGTGAGGTCTCTCTATTAAATGCCAATGAATGGGTGGACCAGTACCAGCTTCTCTACATGCCGCTGGTCATCACAGCCAATAAGATTCCCGATGAGATTGAAACCCTGATCATTACCGGTGGGGTGCGCAACGAGGAAGACGAGTACAGCTTGCGCAAGGCAGCTTCCATTGCCAAACGCGTGGTGGCAGTGGGCACCTGCGCCATCTCTGGCGGGGTGGCCAACTTGGGCGACCGTGATGAAGTACGCCGGCTCTTTAATCAGGACCTCAAGCGCCATAATCTGCCTTCGCTGCTGCCAAAATCGCATCCCGTAGATAAATTTGTTGAGGTGGACCTCTACCTGCCCGGTTGCCCGCCGACCCCAGAACTTTTCATGGCCGCCCTGACTAAACCGGAAGATTTCAAGCCCGGGTTAATCGTCTGCGCGGAATGCGGCCGCAAGAAACTTGGCGATATGAAACCCAAGCACCTGACCGGTTTCCAAACCGCGGAGGATAGGCCGGATATCTGCCTGGTGAACCAGGGCTTCCTTTGCCTGGGTACCTCCACCCGTGGCGGCTGCCGCGCGCTTTGCACCCGCCCTGGGCACCCCTGCGTTGGCTGCCGGGGTCCTTCTGACATCCTAATTGAGAAGCAATCTGGCGCCTGGTTTGAAAGCATCAAACGCACTTTCAACCGCATGACGGAAATCCCGGAAGATGAATTGGACGCGGCTCTTAAAAGCCCGCAACTTTCGCTCTTCCTCTTCCAGTTCGCTGATTATGAAGGTGAAGACATCAAACCGCGCAATAAGGACAAGGTGCTCTGATGACGATTTTAACTTTCCCGATGAGCCGCATTGAAGGCCATGCGCGCGTGGTCATTGAACAGGATGGCGGCGTGGTACAGTCCGCCGACTTTCAAGCGATGGAAATGCGCGGTTTCCGCTATTTTGTGGTTGGCACGCCTTCCGAGCAAATGCCTGTGATTGTACCCCGTATCTGCGGTGTATGTTCCACCGCCCACCATGTAGCTTCGGTGAAAGCACTTGAAGATCTTTACGGTATCACACCACCGCCCATTGCCGAGAAAATCCGTGAAATCCTGCTGCTGGGTCAGCTCATCCAAAACCAGGCCACCTCGCTCTTCCTCTTCACCATGCCCGATCGCATGGGGGTTAACTCCATCTTTGCAGCAGAAGATTTAGATTGTTGCGGCCTGAGCGATACCAACCTGACCCAATCCGCTCTGCGGGTGCGTAAGGCCGGCACCGACCTGATTACTCTGGCCGGTGGGCAGTTCATTCACCCGGTCAAAGCAGTCATCGGTGGCGTGACCAGCGGCATCCCGCGTGAACGCGCGGACGCGATGCTCAATCTTCTGGATGATATTCTACCGGTTGCCAAAGGATTGTTCGATTGCTACTGGAACCTGTCTTTATCGTTGCGGGACCGCATTGGCACCTGGGGCGACGACGAACCCACTTACTACCTTGCCTCTACCCAGGATGACGATCTGACCCTCAACAGTGAACGTCTGCGCGTGCTGGACCCCACAGGCAAAGAAATTGCCGGCTTCAAACCGCGCGATTACCAGAAACACCTCATTATGGAAGACTCGCGTTATTCCTATGCCGGGGAAAGCTCTTACCAGGGTCAGATCCTGAGAGCCAATAGCCTGGCACGGGTCAATATGGCCCGCAAGTTGAACACCCCGGAGGCAAACGCCTATTTGCAGCGTTTCAAACAGGAGTTTGGCGACCCCGCCCATGCCATTTTGCTTTTTGATATCTGCCGCGGCATTGAGCTGGTTCATGCCCTTGAAAAAGCCCGCCGCATGCTGGAAGACGACCTTGAGCACGAAGACGTGAAGGTTGGTTACACCCCTCAGGATGGTATTGGCTTTGGATTGGTGGAAGCTCCCAGGGGTCCACTGATCCACCGCTATGAGGTTGAAAACGGCTTGATCAAGGACGCGGATTTTGTCATCCCAACCGCGCATAATATGCGCGCCATCCGCCGCGCGTTGATGGTGGTGGCAAACCGCTACATCAGCCCGAATGGGATTAACTTGGAGTTGGATAAGGCGGTCGGGCGCGTAGTGCGCGCCTTCGACCCTTGCATTGCCTGCGCCACACAGTAAAGCAAGCCTCAACGTCACTTTTGGATTTCCCGCTTGCAGGGTGGCGATCTGGGTTATATATTTGGAAATCAATACCTAATTACTTCCTCGCTGATTCTTCTCTCAATGACCATAAGTTTGTCATGTTGAGCGCAGCGAAACATCTGCAAGTAACAAACCGGATCTAGCGGATCCTTCGCAATAAATGCTCAGATGACAGCGAAATTCTGTGATCACAAGCGCAGCATGGTGATCTGGGTTAATCGGTAAAGCTCAAAACCAGATTGCCGCGCAAAAGCGGCTCGTAACAACCAATTTTTGTCATGTTGAGCGCAACGACTGGGAACCGCACTCGCGCTGCAGAGCAGCATAGAGTAAACATCTTCAAGTTGCAAGTCTCAACTCGAAGATCCTTCTCAAGGAAGTTCAGGATGACAAACTTTTTTTTGTGATTAATTGCAATTCAATAGGGTGTGCTAAGCGCCAATTCTTGGTTCAAACGGTTGCGGCAGGATATACCACCTCAAAGCGGTCGAGAATCTCGATGAATTCCTGGGGCAGGTACTCCCTGACCTTTTGCACCATCCACCCAGGAATATCTTTGTAATACGCCTGGGCAAGGCCGCAAGCCATGCAGGCAATCGTATCCGTATC
>CAYVRH010000135.1:0-4499 GCA_964452955.1 uncultured Anaerolineaceae bacterium
GGGGGAACCGTATTTGCGATCGAGGGCAACATTGCGGCCTTTGGGGCCGAGGGTTGTAGAAACTGCGTTATTGACAGCATCCACGCCAGATTTGAGATAGCGACGGGCTTCGTCAGAAAATACTAATTGTTTTGCCATAAAGAATCTCCTTGGTTATTTTCAGATTAGAGAATGGCCAGAATGTCGCTCTCACGCAGGATGAGCAGTTTCTTGCCTTCGTATTTGATTTCAGTACCGGAATACTTTGCAAAGAGGACGGTATTGCCCACAGCAACGTCCATGGCAACACGTTCGCCTTTTTCGTTGCGGTCACCAGGGCCAATAGCCAGGACGGTGCCTTTTTGCGGTTTTTCTTTTGCGGTTTCGGGAAGAACGATGCCACCGGCGCTGATCTCTTCTTGCTCGATGGGTTCAACAACGAGGCGGCTGCCTAAGGGTTTCATTGAAATACTCATTAATGCCTCCAATTTTTTTCGTTAATTTAGCACTCGCATTAAGAGAGTGCTAATTTCTACGCTTATGATACTTTTTAGCGTTGACAGAGTCAAGCCGAAGTACAATTTTCTTACGAAATATTTACATTTGTTTAGGGGGTAATGGCTTCAGGGGTGATGATGATTATTGGGGTACCGGTGGGATAAACTTCGAGTGGGCTCTGCGTAGCAGTAGGCGTGGCGGTTGAGAGGCTTGTATCCGCCGGAGTATTATCCGCGGCACAGATCTGTTCACCTGCACGGGTGATCGAAAGGGCAAGCCTGGCCCCCTCATCATCCATGCCATCATATTTGGCATGTAGCTGACGGAAGACATCCATGGCGCGCTCACATTTGTCATCACCCGGCCGATGTAAACCCGAGAGTACAGAACCGTAGGTGTAATAATATGCCAGTGTGTTGTCCGTAAGCGGTAGGGGATTGGTGAAAACGATCTTGGACTCGCACGGATCTTCTTCAAGCGCGTCGCAGGTCTGCTGTTCGTTGCAGCCTACCACCGCGCAACGCAAGACCATTTCAGCGCCTTCATAGTTGCGGGCTTTGTGGTAAATAATACCGATCAGACCGTAGCTGTTCTGATTGTATGGGTTGATGGAAAGGGCTTTGTAAGCATTTCGGGCAGCCACCATGGGGCTGGATTCCGGCATGCGCAGGTAGGTGTTGGCAATGGACATGTAGGGGATGGGGTCTTTAAGGCCAAGCTGCTCGTTAAGGCGCACTGCCTTTTCAAAGTATTCCAGTGCGGCATCCCACTGGGTTTCGTTACGGTAAAGCGCACCAATGCGAAGGTACAGGAATGACAGGTTGGGAGAGATCTCGGTCGCTTTGCGATAGTATTCGATGGCCACGGTGTATTCAGCCCGCATTTCGTGATAATAGCCTTTAACCCGCTGAACGTCCATAATCTCCGGGCCTTCCCTTTGAGCTTCGTTGATATATTGTTCAGCTTCCACGAACTTCAATTGATCAATCAGGATTTCGGCATAATAGGCTTTGGCGAGTACATTCTTGTTATCGAGATTGATAGCTAAGAGACCTTCCGATTCTGCTTCGGAGAGGTTTTCCTCTCGTTCATTGACAGGAAGCAAAGCTAAGGACGAACGCCAATTGAGCACAAAGGCGCGCATGGCCAGAACATCCGAATTATTGGGGTCAATTTCCTTGGCTTTGTTGATGGTAGCCAGGGCTTCATTCATGCGGTCAAGTTGTTCCTGGTCAGAGTTGCGGCTGATGTACGAATAGGTTTGAACCCGGGCCAACTGGATGTAAATCTCGACGTTGTTTGGTTCAAGCAGGGCCGCCTGGTTGTACGATTGGACCGCTTTTTCGAGGTCACCAGCTTGAAAGTGCGTGTTGCCTTCAATCATGAAGGAATTGACCGTACGAGTGGGCGTTGGGGTGGGTATAAAAGGTGGCCAAATTTCGCCTTGAGAGTAAGCCCGGATGATGGCAATAATTACCACGATCCCAAAAATCAAGGCCATCACCCGGAATGGGTTTGAGGATCCTTTAGGGTCACGGAAGAGGTTTTTACGTTCGTGGATGTACATAGTGTACTTATGGAGTTGAGAGCGGCGTCAGTTGTGGCATTTGTGTTCCAGCAGGCGTCGGGGTTGGGCCGGTTACTGGGGTGGAGGTGGCCGTTGGCTCTGGAGTTGGTGGATTTTTGAGATTTTCCTGACAAATGCGGATCATCTCATTGGCATTGAAGATGCCAGTTTCATCATCCGGAATGGTCTGCTGCATGGTAGTGGCTATAGAAACTGCTTCATCACAGCGGTTTAGTTTTGCCAGGGCAATGCCGTACTGACTGTAATAATTGACGGAGGTCGTGCCAATTTCCAGCTTGAGCGGTTCCACCGTGACACCCTCAGGGGTGACACCGCCTATCAGCGCCAGTTGGAAGGCAGGCAAGGAGCCGCGCAGTTGGCCACTACGGTAAATCATGCTGCCGAGTTGGGCATGGTAGCGCGCGTTGCCCGGATCATCTTTAAGAGCCTGGTTGGCGTACTGGATGGCTTTTGCCCATTCACCCTGGTTTGCCCAGACTCGGGAAATGTAAAAGTTGGGCTCCCCATTGGTGGGATTGAGCGAATACGCTTTTGTAAATTCGAGGATTGCCCGACTTAGCTCGTTCTGAGTAAAGAGGTTGCGGCCAAGAGCAAGGTGCAAAGTGGCGATGTTGGGGTTAATCTGGATGGCTTTTTCATACTCAGCGATGGCATCCGCGTAGTTGGAAGTGACCTCAAGCACATATCCGCGTGCCCAATGCGCTTCCACAAGACCGGGGTTCAGGGCAATAGCGGTGCGCGATTCGGCAATAGCCAGGTCCATGGTGTTAAGGTCATCCACGCGGGCTTCCACACGCAAGGCAAGGATGTAGGCTAAAGCGGCGTGAGCCAGACCGTTGTTGGGGTCCAGTTCTACGCCTTTGCGGGCAGCAATTTCGCCATCCTTGTAGTTTTGCATAAAGCCATCTGCCCAACCCAAAAGGGCGTAGGCATCCGCTACTTTATTGTTCAGAAGGATGGCATTCTCACTCTGCACTTTGGCCTGCTCATAGCGGTTAGTGTAGATGAGCAACCGGGCTACTTTGAGGTAATAGTCAATTTCACCGGGGTGGGAATTGATGGCTTGTTGGTAGGTTTCTATGGCGTTGGAAAATTTCCCCTGCCCAAAGAGATCAGCGGCCTCCGTGGCATACCAAATTGGATCCCGAGTGGGTGTAGGGGTCGGCACGAAAGGCGGATTGATTTTGGGAACCACCCAGACGTTCACATAGACAAGTAGGCCGATGGAGAGTAAAAGAAATAGGATTAGAACCGGATTGCCGCGGTTGCGGCGGCGGTTCATCGAGAGTTTTGACCCTTTAAGATACATCTTTTGATATTATCACGAATTGATTAACTGCTTATTAGAAGGCCAAGTAAGCGGTCAGGCAGCGGGATATTTTGGCCTGATCTCAAGCTTGCCTGGCTCGCCCAGAAATCCAGTAAGTGGCTGGGAGCGAAGGGGCAGGATGCCACCATTGGCAAAATAGTCAAAAGCGAATTCCGTGATTTCACCAGCTTGCTTGCCGGGGATCGGCATTAGGCGGGCTGTGAGCTGCTTATCCAGGCGCAGGGCGAGGGCAGCCATGTCAAGTATGACAGGGTAAATCTCTTCAGCGGTCGCATCGCCTGGCAGAGGAATGACATCCAGGCCGGTTCCACATACTGCTGAGCAAAGCAGCAGGCTGTGCAAATTCAGGCGGCCTTCTTGGGCACGCTCGGCGAGTGTGGAGTCTTCCAGTACCGGTAGCATCAGCCCATTAAAGCCAATGCGCTGGTACTGTGCGCGGTCAAGTGTATCGGTGATGAAAGCGGAGGCTGCCACACTGCCTGCTTCCCCAAAGGCCGGCAAACCGAGGGCTTCCAGTGCCCGCGTGATGGAGGCGTTGGCATCAGGGTGCGGTGCCAGGGTGAAATCCAATCCCTTAAACGTGTACTGATACATGGAAGCAAACTTGGTGCCCAGTTCAGTCAGCCTCATTGCTTGTTCCTCAACCCTTTGGATGAGGTTTGCGCGTGCTTCTGTAAGCGATTTAGCTTCCGTGAAAGCTTCCAACGCAATAGACGCGCCTTCGATTGCGAGAGAGAAAGCCGGTCGTTCAAAATCGCTGAAGGCGGTTGGAAAGAATGGGCAAAACGGCTTTACATTGGCAAGCGCAGAAAAGAACAGGTTACCGAAACCATTGGGCTCAATGGAAGCCAATTTGGTGATAATTTCAGCACACTTTTTGGCTGCAGCAAGATCCAATTCATGCTTCGGCGTGGTTACCAACCCGGTCATAAAGATGTTTTGGGTATTGGCAAGTACGTCCGGAATGAGTGCGTAGGATTCGGGGTATTCAGGTAAAGCAGGACCAAGAGATAGGTAGTCCATACCAACCGCGGAGGCTTCAATCGAAAGTTCCTGGACCATTGGAACGATGTTCTTGAGCGGTAACCACAGTGGGAAAGGTGG
>CAYVRH010000136.1:0-4482 GCA_964452955.1 uncultured Anaerolineaceae bacterium
GAATGGTCAGGTAAAGGTACGGTTGAAGATCAGCAGCACGTCATACTTGCCGAAGAGGTCCGAAAGGCTGAAGGGCTCGCCTCTGTAATCTTCAAGGGTAAAGTTTGGGGCAGGAGTGTTAAGTTTTACCTTGGGCATAAGTTCCTTTTCTTATAATTCTACTTTCGAAAAACTACAATTAAGTCCAATTTATTGGCTGACCTTCATATTTGTTACACATTATGCCGGGCCATTGGTAGGTGTCCTGATTATTGCAACAAGCAACTCAAGGCGGCTTCTTTTTCGGGTTTTAGGTTTACCCGAATTTCGCCTGCGGTTTAACACGCGAGGCCAATATAAAAGATGTGCTGGGAATAATGTCTTACGTTTTAATATTAACTGAAATCCCCATTTTTGTTTGAAGAAAGTTTGTACAAAGTATGTACCAAATAGTCTTGCATGTCTCAGGATTTGTTCTTATTTTGCTGTTATCCCGACAACAGCAGGCGTCTTGATTGGAGTTCCGAGTTGCATTCACAGGTACCTCCGTGTAGGGCTGGATTGGTGCGGTTTTCACCAATCTACCGACAATCCGTAATAATGAAATTAGCCTAGATAGTTCTTTTGGTTCTAACTCTTTTAACGGCGGATGGACCAAAGGTAGGTCAATCACGCCCTACGCCTGGATATTTTTGATCCCAATGAGAGAAAAGATTTTTGGTGGAATTCAGATTTTCCCTTGCATGTACCTCCGCGTAGGGCTGGATTGGTGCGGTTTTCACCAATCTGCCAACAATTCATGATAATCAAAGTACCCTTTATTGTACTTTTGGCTCAAAATCAATTTATTAATCTTAGTTTGTCATTCTGAACGCAGTGAAGAATCTTCTGGTCCTATATCAAATCTAGAAGATCCTTACTCTATGGTGCTACGCACCGCGAGTACGCTTCGCAGTCGCAGGAGAGGCTCAGGATGACAATTAGGAGGAAGCGCCAAGTTCTCACTTTGATACATTGAGGTGAAAAAACTGAGCGAAACCAATGATTCTGCAAAAATTAACTTACAATCTTTGCCCGCTTTGCCGATAGGCGGCAAGCACCCATTCCCGGGCTTGCTGGTGGTCCACAATCGGCGAGGGGTAATCCATCCCCACCCGACAACCAGCCGCCTGCTGCACTTCAACTGGCATCTCCCACGGGGCATGGATGTACTTATCCGGCACAGATGCGAGCTCCGGTACCCAGCGGCGCACATAAGCCCCAACAGGGTCAAACTTGCGGCCTTGCAGGATAGGATTGAACACGCGGAAGTATGGCGCAGCGTCCGTTCCTGTGCCAGCCGTCCACTGCCAGCCGCCATTATTCGAGGCCGGGTCGCCATCCAACAGCTTCAGCATGAAGTAACGCTCCCCCCAGCGCCAATCCACCAGTAAATCTTTCACCAAAAACGAGGCGGCAATCATGCGCGCGCGGTTGTGCATCCAACCCGTGGCGTTCATCTGGCGCATGGCAGCATCCACTACCGGATAACCTGTGCGCCCCTCGCACCAGGCAGCAAAATCCTGCGGATCGTTGCGCCAAGGGATGTGGCGCAACTCAGTGCGAAAGGCGGTGCGGCGCACCTGTGGGAAGTGATAGAGGATGGCAGTGTAGAATTCGCGCCAAATGAGTTCATTCAGCCAGGTTTCCGCCCCTTGCCGCGCGGTAGCATTCCGCGCCTTATCCTCTGCCTCCTTGACCGCCCAGGCAGCCTGGCGGGCTGAGAGCATGCCAAAACGTAGGTAAGGCGAAAGGCCAGAGGTACCCTCAACCGCCATGCGGTTGCGGTCTTCGTCGTAGTTTTGGATACCTGAATCCATAAAACGCTCCAGGCGCCTTTGAGCTTCAGCTTCACCAACCGGGAAAGGGCTCTCTGCGGGGTGCGCGGGGCTGAGCGGTAATGACAGGCTTTCCAGCGGGAGCAGGGGGGGCAGCTGTTCCGGGGCGGCCAGCGGCATACCAGGGAAGGGCAAGCTACGCCACATACGGCTGAAAGGCGTGAAAACGGTATAAGGCTTGCCATCGGCTTTGAGCAGCTGCCTGGGGGCGTGCACAGTTACGCCTGCAACAAGGTTCAGCGGCAACGCGCGGCCTACGTGCAAGTCTCGCGCACGGGCAAACGGCGAATAATCGGCTTCGGCAAAGATAGCTTCTGCCCCGGTCTCTGCTCTCAGTGCAGTCAAAACCTCCAACGGTTCACCATTGCGCAGGATAAGAGCGCTGCCGCGCTGACGCAGGCTGGCATCCAAGGAGCGCAAGCCAGCATATAAAAAATCAAGTCGGGCTTGCCCCACGTAGGGCGAAACCAGCAGTCTATCATCCAGGATAAAGACTGGGATGACCGTTTCTGCCTGACGCAGAGCTTCTGCCAGGGCCTGGTTATCGCCCAGGCGCAGGTCGCGCCGGATCCACCAAATGGCTGTTTTCATATCGCCGCCTCTTTAGTCCCTACCTTGGGAGGGTAAAAACTAGCTTCAAACGCCTGGCGCAAGCTTGGCCAAGGCAGGCAATCGCCTAAAAGATTCTTCGTGAAAGGTTCTATACTGGTCAACATAGTATCCGCTCAGGGTGGGAATAGATGTTAAAACGCTCCGGCCGGGCGTACCCAATCAGGGTCTGGCCCCACTCCTCCGCCAAATCCATGCTGAAAACAGTCGGTGAAGTAAGCGAGACGATAATGGCCGTGCCCATGCGCGCGGCTTTCTGGAGCATTTCTGAACTGATGCGCCCGGTAGTGATGAGCACCGCGGGCTTGGCATCACCGCCTTGTAACAAAATCTTACCCATCAGTTTGTCCAGGGTGTTGTGCCGCCCAATGTCATCGGCCACTGCCAGTAGGTCCTTGCCATCACTGATGGCAGAGCAGTGCATGCCGCGTGAGGTGCTCAGTCGGTCTTGTTCCTCAAGAAAACGCCGCAACAGGTCAGCCAGCGTTTTAGACGAAAGGGTTGCTTCGTTCAAGTTTGTCTGGATGGGGAACTCCAGGCGCTGCGAAGTTTGCCCACCGGCGCATCCGCTGGTTTTTACCCAGGCGGTCGGTTTCTTAATTGCCTTGACAGTATCAACCTCAACATAATCAGCTGTATCACAAACTTTCAGACGGGTGATATCGGCCTTTGACTCGATCAGATGCTCGTTATAGAGAAAACCAGCCGCCAATTCTGCCACCATACTCGGGGTACAGATCATTTCCATCCAAGCCTTACCATTCACAATCAGGGTGATGGCTTGTTCATGCGGTAAAACTGAGCGGCTTGCCGTGAATTCGCCGTTGGCGAAGCGGGTAAAGCTGACTTCCTGGCTTTTTTCCATTTTCATTCCTTATCTCAACAGGGCATCTTCGGGATGGCTATGTTCTTCGTAGCATCCGAAGTTAATTTTAGCTTATGCACCCGTGATTAGCGACCTCGAGACAGGCATACCAAAGCTGGCCGCGGCAGTTGAAAGCAGGATAAAATTGAGCGAGACAACCATTATCGCTTGCGGAAGGTCGGATGAAAAATTTTCTAAAAGTCATTTTCTTCATTCTGGTCGGCAACCTATTTGTCATTCTCCTGGGAATCCTCGTCTGGAATATCATCGACCGGAGTAATGGAAAACTCATTTCCTCTGGAGAAGAGCGCAAATATCTGCTTTACGTTCCTGATTCTTACGATGCATCCAAGCCGGTGCCACTGGTCATCAATATCCATGGCTTTGCCCAATGGCCCGCGAACCAGGCGGAAGTGAGCAAGTGGAATCAGCTTGCCGATAAGGAAGGCTTCATTGTTGTTTATCCATCTGGGTTGGGCTTCCCAAAACGCTGGCGGGTGACGCCAAGTGCTGAAGACCCCACGGGAGTGGCAAAAGAACTGCAATACTTCGAAGACCTGATTGATAAACTGAGCCTTGAATACGCCATTGACCCCAGCCGTATTTTTGCCAATGGGCTCTCAAATGGTGGCGGCATGTCTGCACGGTTAGCCTGTAACCTTCCAGACCGTGTCGCGGTGATTGGCGGTGTGGCTGGTGCTTACCTTGTGGACCTGAATGCGTGCCCGGGTGGTGTTCCAGCAATCTTCTTCCATGGCCAGGCGGATAAAATCGTTCCATTTGAGGGTGGCCCTTCAGAGCGTTTCGCGTTGCCTTTTCCAAATATCGCCACCTTTGTTGAGGATTATGCCCGCCTAAATCGCTGTGAGCTGGATGAGACCGTCATCCTGGAGACTGAGAATGTACGGGGAGTGCGTTACGAAGGGTGCGCGGCAGGCACGGTTGTGTTTTACACCATTGCTGACGGCGGCCACACCTGGCCAGGTGGCAACCCCTTGCCTGAAGCCATCACCGGCAAGACCACACATGAGATTGATGCCACGCAGTTGATGTGGGATTTCTTCCTGGAGCAAACTGCCAACCACTGATGTAAAGCCTATAGTCTGACTTTGAAAGTCAATTTGTGCCGACCTCAGGCGTTGCACACAAACG
>CAYVRH010000137.1:0-4482 GCA_964452955.1 uncultured Anaerolineaceae bacterium
TTCAGAGTTGACCCGCTGGTTAACGGGTATCGAGATTCATCCCGGAGCAACGATCGGCCACAAGTTCTTCATCGATCACGGCATGGGAGTAGTGATTGGAGAGACAGCCGAGATTGGTGATTGCGTCACAATGTATCATGGAGTCACTTTGGGTGGCACAAGCCTTTCGAAAGGTAAGCGCCACCCAACCATTGGCAATAATGTCACTATCGGGGCCGGTGCCAAGGTGTTAGGCGCGATCGAGATTGGAGCCAGCAGCCGCATCGGAGCTAATGCCGTGGTGGGGGTACCAGGCCAAATTGTTCACCGCAGCCACAATCAACCCATTGACCAGCCGGATATGGATCACGGCCAAATGCCCGATACCATCGGCGCTACACTGGTAGCAGTCTTGAACCGCCTGGAATCGCTCGAAAAGGTAATGCACTTGCACCCGGAACTAATGTTGGATTCCGGCGGGAACGGCAGCGGCAATGATCACCAACACGAGGAGGAGCCCGCCTTGCCCCATACCCCCGATAAGGGCGTCTGGCGTGGCGAGGATTTTCAAATATAGTAACTTCTATACAAGGGACCAATGAGCCAGAAGTATCGGCGAATATGAACACAGAATTAGGCAACCTGCACCTGTGCAAGCAACCAGAAAAGGTTACTCCTGAACTTCCCCCCTGTCCAATTACTTCCATTGGTCAAGAATCAGAGGGTCGTTGCGAAACGCTGACTACATCAGTTTCCTGATTAAGGTTTCCAAGTAGCGTGATTTAACCTGATTGCTAGCCATGATCTGTTTTACTGGTGGCAATTTTAAAATCACACCCAACACAGCTGCCATGGCACGGTGGTTCCACAACACCCGGTTGTCAAAGATCAGGTCCTGCAGCCGACCCCGCTCAATGGCCATCATGACCACCCTATGAACAGAATTCATGGGCGTAATAATATGCTCGGGTCGGGATTTCAATGTAATACACCTGGTACTGCAGGCCCGCACGCATACCCCACAACCCAGGCACAAGTCTTCTTCCACACGTGCTTTCTTCTGATTGGGGCGGTGTGGATTGTTTGTAGAGACCATGCCCATCGCTTCCACTGGGCAGGCAGTTACACATTTTGTGCATCCGGAACACAGCTCTTCAGTAATAACCGGTAAGAAATTCGTGGTGTGGATGGGGTTTAAGAATCCAAATTTCCGCTGAGCAATCAAAGCCTCACAACAACAACCGCAGCAATTGCATATGAAACTAACCCCCTCGCGGGCATTCTCACCAAACTGTACCAGGCCATGCTCGTAGGCGCTTTGCAGTAGCTCCTTACACTGCACCTTATCCACCTGCTTGGCATAATCCGCCCTGATGAGCGAATCGGCGCACGTGTTGAAGGTCATACAGATCTCTTTGGGAGCGTCGCAATCCCGGCCCAAGTGTTCCATCTTGTGCCGGCAGTAGCAGATACCCACCCCGATAGCAGTGGCTGTCTCAATCACCTGCGTGGCGCGTTCATAATCAAGCACATGCAAAGAATTCTCATTACTCAAGACTGGTTCCTGCACAAAGACTCGCCCAGGGCGGGTTTCTCCACCCAGGAACAATCCTCGGATAAAGTCTTCTTCCACATTGAGGTACTGGTAAAACAGTTCACTTAGCACCTTCTGGTCAACATCGGTACGCAGGCGCATCATTGAAAATTCAAAAAATCCAGCCATGGGAGGCGGCAATGTATAAACCATCTCGTCGTTCTGTTTGCAGTCCAGCAGGATCGCCCTCCCTGCTAATTCATCGAGCACCTTGCGCGCGGAGAGCAAATCCAGTTTCCAGCACCGGGCAGCCTGAGCCGCGGTGAAGGGCTTGATGGGCAGAAGTGCCACCAGCTCCGCTTCTTTTTCGCTGAAAAGCATGGCCAGTATCTTGTAAAGTGATTCTGAAGGCGGCGCCCCCTGCGGAAAGCGGTTCAACCGGTCTACTAGTTCGCTATAACCTGATTTTACAGAATGATGCGACAATGATTTGCTCCAACTTAAGTCGATATGAATGGAGTATCCAGGAAACTGCCCAGATACGCATGATTAATTCGTCAGATATGTTTTCTGTCAATGGGTTACCAAACCAAATTCGTCTAGCGCAATAATTATCACGGTTGGACGTTGATTGGGTTGGAATTCATTTAACTTTAGCATGTTTTCTCAATTCTGGATCCGTAACAAGAATCCTTTCTGAAATACTTATCGTGAAACAGAAAGCTTTCAGTTGGCATACCAGGGACAAGAAAATTTTATGTCTGAGAAGCGGGGTGTTTGTGAAGGGATGTTGGAAAATAGTTGTTTTTCTTGCAGGGTTTACCCTATATGTTCTAGATAGACAGCGTTAATTATTTTATATTCAATTGTGATTATGTTTATATTAATTGGGAGATTATGAGTCTATGTTACCAAGTTACTTACTTGCCCTGCGAGAAGGTTTAGAAGCCGCTCTGATTGTCGGTATCGTTTTGAGCGTGCTCCGTAAAATGGATCTCCAAAAACTCAACGTAGCTGTCTGGATTGGAGTGCTTAGCGCAGTTGTGGTTAGCTTTTTAGTTGCTTTAGGCTTAAATTGGTTCGGTGCGGAATTCGAGGGAAAGGGAGAACAGTTATTTGAAGGAATGACCATGTTTCTTGCTGCTGCCGTTTTGACCTGGCTGGTCTTTTGGATGCGACATCAACCCAGTGTTATGAAGCAGAAAATCGAAACCTCTGTGCAGCAAGCCGCAGTAGGAAAAGGCGAGAGAACTTTGTTTTTCTTGGCTTTTCTTGCAGTGGTTCGAGAAGGTGTTGAACTGGTACTCTTCTTAATGGCTATCCGTCGGTCTTTCAACCCAATTCAAGAAATACTTGGCGTTGTGTTTGGAATATCTTCAGCAGTATTTATCGGGTGGCTTGTATTTACGTCAACCCGAAAGTTGTGTCTCGCCCGATTCTTTCAGTTTACAAATGCTCTTTTAGCTTTGTTTGCGGCAGGTTTGGTAGGTCTTGGTATTCATGAGTTTAATGAATTAGGGTGGATTCCAGCAATTGTTGACCATGTTTGGGATTTGAGTTCATTTTTACCCGACCAATCCACGACTGGGCAATTACTCAAGGCATTGGTGGGTTACAAAAGCAGTCCTTCTCTAAGCCAAGTGATTGCATATTTTGGGTATTTTGTCTTACTTGGTCTGATTTATTGGCTCAGACGGCAAAAATCATCTGAAAAGGACTCTACAACCACTTAAAACGTAGAACGATGAAACAGGGAATATTTGCTTATTTACTGCTTGGATTTATGGTATTAGTGTTGGTTTCCTGTCAAGCCACGGAAATAAAAACAAGCACTCCCACTACACAGGAAATTGGCAAAGTAATCAAAGTGGAAGGAGGGGCTTATAAAGACCTGTCTGCTGTAGAGCTAAACACACTCATGGAGAATAAAGATTTCACCCTGATAAATGTTCATATTCCGTTCGAAGGCAACCTGCCAAAAACCGACCTTTCCATTCCTTTCGATATGATTGGTCAAAACTTGGATAAGCTGCCGGGTGACAAGGCTGCAATGATAGTTGTATATTGTCGAAGCGGTAGTATGAGCACTATTGTGGCCGCTGAATTGGTGAAACTTGGGTACACTAACATCTGGAACCTCGAAGGTGGTATGTTCGCGTGGAAGCAAGCTGGGTTACTAATAAATAAGTAAAGAAATTAAGTATTCTTTTGGCAAGAGAGATTTTTCTTAGGAGTTTCTTTGGGGAATCCTATTCATGTTTCATATAGAAGAGCGATCCTTCCTCAGTCAAGGACCTCAAGGAATTAATGCAAATTAAAGCCCAAAAAGCCATTTCAAATTAATTCGTAACTTGCAGCAAGGGGTGGGTTCAGTACCTCATGGAGCGCTTTTTGCTGACTTTCGAGTCAACTTTTTACAAAATCTGGCAGAAGCCACCTTGTGCTTAGATTTTCACGGCGGGCAAGATTTATTCAGGTTAGGCAAATTTCAAGAAACGAAATTTCCACATTACAGTAATCTCGACATTAATTGGTTTCTTTTATAGAAGATGGTTTACGCAATTCATCGAGGAAGATTGTGGTAACCATAAAAAAGACAGCTAAAAAGTGTTGCATTCCAAAAGATTATCATTCATTACTGGTTTGCTTTTCCGATCCGTTCGCGCGGCGGAAGGCCAGCCACAGCCCCAGCGTAGCCAAACCATACACCGCCATGATCACCAGCAGGGTGCGCACGCCATTCTGCTGCAGCGCCTGCACATCCTGCCCCGACGGGTTCAAGAAAATGTGTGTAAACCCAAAGAAGGCCGCGAAGAAAAGCAGGAACCAGAGCCCCTTCTTCCACTTCCACAAATCGCTGCCATCCATAACATCCAGGGGGATCAACTCAAAGAGCACGCCCTGCAAGCTCATGGCAAAGATATTCAGGAACAAAGCGCTCAACCAGCCCAGCGCTGCCGGCAAGAAGG
>CAYVRH010000138.1:0-4380 GCA_964452955.1 uncultured Anaerolineaceae bacterium
TTGCCGCGATGCCGCAGAGGAAGCCAGCAGCTGTGTACACCAGGAATTTGATGCGTTTGGTGTTGATACCAGACATCCTGGCGGAAAGCTCTTTACCACCCGTATGGTAGATATTCTTACCAACGCGTGAGAAAGCCAGAATGAACATGACCACGAGGGAGATGAAGACCCACAGGAAGGTGGGGAAAAGCCGGCCGATCAGACCTGTTAGGTGCCAGCTGTTCTTCATGAAATCAACGACGCCGTTGTAATGCATATTCTGGGCCTGGCTAAGCACTAAGGCAAGGGACTGAAAGACCATATAGGTGCCAAGGGTCAGCATGAAAGGCGGAACCTTGGTGCGCGAGACCAGCAGGCCGTTGATGGCGCCGCAGATCGTGGTCCCCACAATGGTCAAAAGCATGATGATGGGAACCGGTAGTTTGCTGGCTGCCAACAGCAGCGAGGTGATGGCGTAACCTACAGCAACGATACCGCTCACACTCAGGTCCATGCCACCGGTCAGGATGACCAGCATCTGGCCCAGGGCAATAATACCGATGGCGGCGGCGCGCTCACCCACGTTCAGCAGGTTATCTCCAGAAAGGAAATCGCCTTTGGTGATGATCACCCCCACGATGATCATGAGCAATACGGTGAATACCACCGAGTATTTTCTCAGGATTTCTTCAAATGAAACTTTTTGCTGGGCGGCAGAGGTAGCTTTTAGATTGGCGTTTTCCATCTCAGACACGCTCCTTTTTGAGTGAGTTCACAAACAAGACCAAAACGAGAATGGCGCCAATAATGATTCCCTCAATAAAACCGGAGATATTGGAGAGACCCGTAAAGACCACCAATTTGTTGAGGATGCGCAGGATGATAACCCCATAAAACGCATTCAGGATGCTGCCTTCGCCACCGGTAAGCGAAATACCGCCCATAACTACAGCAGCGATCGAATACAGCTCCCAGTTTTGAGCCGCGGTGGCGTAGCCGGAGTTTACGTTTGCGGCCAGGAAGAGCCCCGCTACTCCCGCGAATAACGCGGAGATGATGTAAGCCTTATGTAAGACCAGTTTGACATTCATACCGGAAATAAAGGCAGCGTATGAACTGGAGCCAACCGCATAGAATTGGCGGCCAAACCGTGTCTTCGCCAATACCCAAATGAGGATGGCCAAAACAACCATGGCAATAATGAAGGTTAGAGGGACGAGATTGGCGATCTTAAGCGAAAGGAATTTGCGAAATTCCGGAAATTTCAACGCGATCGGTGTTCCTTTGATGATCGTATTGCCCAAACCGGTGGCAATCCAGGTCATACAAAGGGTGACAATCAGGGGAGGGAAGTTCAGATCGGCAATGAAGAAGCCGTTGATCAGACCAATCACGAAACAGGCAGCCAGCACAAGCACAATGCCAACGATGATGGTAACCGTGTTGTTGACCAAAAAGAAGTTTTTCATCGAGTAGGCAATGATCACGGTGGAGAGACTGCTGATTGCGCCGATGGAAAGGTCGATGCCGCCTGTCAGAATAACAAAGGTTAACCCCATCGCCAGAAAGGTCATATAAGCCATCTGGATGAGCATGCCACTCAGATTGATCTTACTGAGGAAGTTGGGGTTATAGATACTGGTAAAAGCAAAAAGCACGAAAACTATTAAGAGTAAAGAATTGCTGGATAAAAACTTTTTGATGGTAGCGGAGGTCATTGGTTATTTCCCTTTCATGACCATGATTAGGCGGATTTCAGAATGTCAGCCAGAATGACCTGCTTGTCTGCCTGTTCGATACTGTATTCGTTCACAATTTCACCACTTGCCATGGTAATGATACGATCTGAAAGCTCAAGCAATTCATCGATATCACTGGTGGTGATGATGATTGCCTTTCCTTCTTGGGCTAGTTCGCGGAAGATTTGGTAGAGATCGGCGCGGGCTGCAACGTCAATTCCTTCGGTTGGTTCGTTCATGAAGAGAACATCCACGTTGGATTGCAGCCATTTGGAAACAAGCACTTTCTGCTGATTGCCACCTGAAAGGTACTCCACCAACTGAGAAGGGCCTACACATTTGATGCGAACCTTGTTAATATAGTTGCGCGCAATTTTGGTTGTTTCAGCAGTTGAGATGAGTTGTTGATTGTACTTATTCAAATAGGTAATAATAATGTTGTCAGATATGTCTTTACTAAGCACAAGGCCGGCTTCCTTACGGTTATCCGGGACCATGCCGATATTATTTCTGATGGCATCAATCGGTGACTTGAGATGGACCTTCTTATTCTTAAGAATGATCTCGCCATCCTGAATTTTATGATAAGCAAAGCATGAGAGGGCAATCAAGTTCTTGCCTGAGCCTTCCAGGCCCGCAATACCCAGAATTTCACCACGTTTGACCGTCAAGCTGACGTTGTTTAGTCCTTTAACGGTCAGATTTCTAACTTCGAGTACGTTTTCGTCAGATAAAACCTTGCTTTGCTCAAGGCTGCGGGAATAAAGTTTCACATCGCCGGTCATTGCTGCGATGAGTTTGGGCTTGTCAATTTCTGAAACCAGGAATTTTCCCGCGTTTCGTCCATCGCGCAGTACGGTGACGGTGTTGCCAATTCTAAATATTTCATCCAAGTGATGGGTAATGTAGACGATGGCAGTGCCTTCTTTGGCTAAATTCTGCAGAGAAGCATACAAAGCCCGCCTTTCCTCATCGTCCAATGGAGCGGAGGCCTCATCAATCAGAAGCAGTTTGCAATCCCTTACCAGGGCTTTACAAATGGCGATTACCCCTTGCTCAGAAACCTTCAGGTCCTTGACGGGCATATCCAGATTGATGTCGATATTAAACTTATTGATATATTCCTTGGCGAGGGCGCGCATTTTTTTGAAATCAAGGCGCTGTTTGCTTTTTCCAACGTAAATCTCATTGGAAAGGAACATGTTTTCGATGGCATTGAGCGAGGGGGCTAGATCGCGGTGTTGCTGTACGGCAAAAATGCCCTTTTTGACCGAGTCTGTAGGCATTAACAGCGAAATTTTTTCGCCCTGGAAGTAGATTTCGCCGGTATAGTCGGAATAAATGCCCGAAAGGACCTTGACAAGGGTGCTCTTACCGGCTCCATTTTCACCGCAAAGGCAGTTTATCTCACCTGCTTCAATAGAGAAGTCGATATCATGCAGAATTTCAATTCCAGAAAAAGAGATGCTTAAATTTTTTACCTCTAATAATGCCATGTTATTACCTGGAAATTATCCTTCATAATTATTTGTGATGACTGCCTTTTCCAGCCAAGTAGTACTTATGGTACCACTTGACTGGAAACTAGGCTAACAAAAACTTAATTTGAATTGATCAGACTGTATGGATCGGTGGTTTTGTCGTCAAAGTAATTGGCGGGTTCATCGAGGAAGCTCTTGGGATAGTACTTGTCCCAAAGGTCTCCCTTGGTGCTGAAGACATCGTACATGCCCAGGGAAGCGGGGATGAAGGTAGCGCCTTCGGCAGCGGCTTTGGTAACAAGTTCTTCCAAGGCGGCTTTCTTCTCGGGGGTGTCGATCATGTAATTACGTTGCGGCAGCAGAATGCGGGCGGGGATGGAATCGCCATTCAGATAGTGGATGGCATATTCAAGTGCGGTGATGCCGTACATGGGGGGATATTCGATTTCGCTGTAGATCTTGCCGGTCAACAGGTAATCGCGCAGAACTTCGGTATTGCCATTGCTGGTGATGAAGAGGATGTCTTTCAGACCGAGGGTTTCAGCAACTTTGATAGCCTGAGCGGCACCGGTATCCCAGGCCACTACGAGGGCGTTCAGTTCCTTGCCATGGGCAGTGAAGATGTCCTGGGCGCCAGCGTAAGCCTTGGAGTCATCGAAGCCACCATCAACAACCTGGACGATCTTGATCTCGGGGTAGTCCTTGAGAACGAAGCGCAGGCCAGCGGAGCGATAGACGGCGGGGGAAGAACCCTGGGCGCCAGCGATTTCAGCAACAATACCGGCGGGTTTGCCAAATTTGGCGGTCAGGCCGTTCACGAGGCTAATGCCCATGCCGATACCATCTTTGAAGTTGTCGCCTTCGATATTGGCAACGTACATACCCTTGCCAGGTTCGAGTTCAAGAGAACGGTCGATGGTGATGAAGGGGATCTTGGCTTCTTCGCACAGGTCGGCAACCACAGCCAAAGGAGCGGACTCGTTCGGGCTGAAGAGCAGGATGTCGGGCTTCTGGGCAAGCAGAGAGCGGATGTCTTCGATTTGCTTGGCGCTGTCGGCACCGGAGTTGGCAGTGATGTAATCAATGCCGAAGGTGGCCTTCAGGTAATCCAAGGATTTGATCATGTCGTTCCAGAAAGCAGCACGCCATGTGTCGGCCATATCGCCGTTCGAGAAGGCAAT
>CAYVRH010000139.1:0-508 GCA_964452955.1 uncultured Anaerolineaceae bacterium
GTAGCCAATCCGCCTGTGCCCCAGCCCAATCAGGTACTCCATGGCTTCCAAAGAACCCTGGTAGTTGGTGGAATGGATGGAAGGATGGCTCGGATAGCGCATCACCGGATCAATAAAAAGGATGTGGTCATCTGTGTTGAAATCGCCCACCACAGGCGCGACGATTATCACGCCGTCAGAGATGGAATTGGTGAGTAGCGAAACATACTTTCTTTCCGCAAAAGCGCGGCCGCTCTTGCGTACGTTACCGGTGGTGTAAACCAAAAGGTCAAATTCCGATTCGGCGATCGCCCGGTTGACACCTTTCATCACTTCGATGGCAAACGGATAAGCAATATCCGGCATAACCAGGCCGATCAGGTTCTTTTTGCGGCTCCGCATGCTGCGCGCGGCAAGATTGGTAGTGAAATTCAACTCTTCAATGATGGAATGGATGCGGTCTTGGGTTTCTTTGGCTACGTCCGCTTTGCCGTTGATTGCCCGCGACACCGTGGATGCTGACACCCCT
>CAYVRH010000139.1:531-4377 GCA_964452955.1 uncultured Anaerolineaceae bacterium
ATCTTGAATGGTGGTGGATCGGCTTCTTTTGGCCATTGGACTCTTTCGGAATCGTTGCCGGTATCGTTACCGGTATCGTTACCGGTATTATGACACTTTAAAAGAAGATTGTCAACCATTATCTTAAATTTGCCCAAAGGCTGTTTCTTAATCTGGAACTTCTTGTCTTCGTTGAATTGCTCCCCATTTATCGTAAAGCAAAAATGGTCATTCTTACTCCATATCAACACTCCTCAGTGCGGCTCAATCCGTGGTATTTTCGATATTCACCTGGCAATCCTCACAAATCCCAAAAAGAACCAAATGGTTGGTAACGATCTTAAAGTGATTCTTTTCCTGAAGGGCTCTAAAAAACATCTCAACCTCTTCATGCCCGATCGTCATAACCTTACGGCATTTTTGACAGACCAGGTGGTGATGTAATCCATCAGCAAGTAATTCATATACTGCTGAACCAGTTCCCATGTCAGAAACCGATACTTTGCCTTGCTCTACAAGGCGTTCCAGGGCACGGTAGACAGTCGATTGATTTATTGCGGGAAGACGCAAGCGCATTTCTGTATATAGCTGATGTGAAGTCAGATGTGTATGTTCCTTGGATAATGTTTCGATGATCACTTTATCGACAGATGATGCGCGCATATTCTTTCCCGTTTAATATATTATTGCGCAATTCTTTGCGGTTGCAATATTTTGACTTATAATATCGAGCGTCATGCGATAGTATTCTACCATTTCAGATATAGAGATCAGCGGTGTTGCCTTCACCAGATGCTTCCCTACAACCCATGCATATTCCCGATGGATTTCTTTCGGTGCTTGTGTCGATTATTTTTTGGATCATATCAGTGATCATACTCGGCATTGCTCTTCGCAAAACGAACCAAACACTAGGTGAACGTCAGGTGCCATTGATGGGCGTGCTTGCCGCGGCGATCTTCGCCGGTCAGATGCTCAACTTTAGCGTCACAGGCGGCACCTCGGGACATTTATTAGGCGCCGCCATAACAGTTATCTTATTAGGCCCCTGGCCGGCTGTTCTTGTGATGACCTCAGTCGTTTCGGTTCAAGCACTACTCTTCCAGGATGGCGGAATTTTGGCTTTAGGAACTAATATCTTCAACATGGCCATCATCGGTCCTTTTGTGGCTTATGCGGTCTATACACTTCTATCGAAACTCTTCAAGAAGCAAGCCTGGGGGTTGTTCGTTGCCGGTCTCGTTGCTGCTTGGTCTTCAATTTTCATCGCATCCCTGTCCTGTGCATTACAACTTGCCCTATCAGGCACATCCCCAGCTAATATTTCTGTTCCAGCGATGGGAGTTATCCACGCGCTCATTGGAATCGGCGAAGGTCTGATCACTACCGGAGCACTGGCATTTCTCTTTGCAGCCCGGAAGGATTTGCTTAAGCTGGGCGAATCCAAACCCGCCAGCAGTAAAGGTGTCGTGATCGGCGGTAGCCTGATTGCGCTTGTGTTGGCTGTGCTTTCCCCCCTCGCGTCCAGCCATCCTGATGGACTGGAATGGGTTGCCGAGCAACATGGTTTTATTGAGACTGCAAAAGGGGCTCTTTATAACATCATTCCGGATTACACTATGCCTCGCATTGCTGACCCAGCGGTTGCGACGATTGTTGCCGGCATTTTGGGTGCCACGTTAGTATTTGGCATTGCTTATGGCATCGCCCGAGCCAAAAAACGTCAGACTGCTGAAGAAGCCGTTCAGAGGTAAGCGGTTGCGAGAACTTTACACGGACAATCGCGGTCTTATACATCGTACCGATGCGAGAGTGAAGGTAATCTTCATTCTCGCGTTTCTGATATTTCTAAACCTAACACCCTCTAACGCCTGGCCAGCCCATCTCTTGTTTTTTGCATTAATCTTCTTTCTCGCGCTGGTTTCTCGCGTAGGAATGGATCTTATCCTCAAGCGCAGCCTTTCGGCTATGCCTTTTGTTTTAGCAGCCCTCCCATTGATCTTTACCAGCCACACCCCCCAGGATCAAATCACCCTTCTAAACGGTCTTCACATAACCTATAGCGTGGAAGGACTTTCCCGATTTTCCAGCATTGCGTTGAAATCGTGGATTTCGGTGATAGCTGCGGTCCTCTTGGCGGCGACAACGCAATTCCCTGATCAGTTAAAGGCCTTGGAGTGGATTAAGGTTCCAAAATTATTCGTGACAATCATCGCATTAATGTGGCGTTACATGTTTGTAATCAGCGATGAGGTCACCAGATTATTGCGAGCACGCACCAGCCGCAGTGCAATCGCCGCCGAATCAAGCCCCATCGGCGGAACGATTTTTTGGCGGGCTCAAATTACCGGGGGCATGGCGGGGAGCCTGTTTCTGCGTTCCATCGAACGTAGTGACCGGATTTACGCCGCGATGTTATCCAGGGGCTACACCGGTGAGCTGCCCCCCAATGAAACCAGCTCTTTATCAAAACGGGAACTGTTGACCCTAATATTAGGAATTATCCTCCTGGGCCTTTTTTGGGTACTGGGAATGGTAAATAGAGGTTGAGGTTTGGACTCAATCATTGAAATCAGCAATCTCTCATTCACTTATCCCGACGGAAAAGAGGCCCTAAATGATATCAATCTGCAGGTGCTTGCTGGAGAGAAAGTCGCTTTGGTAGGAGCCAATGGGGCTGGAAAATCAACTCTCTTGTACACTCTGAATGGTGTTTTAGCTGCCCGTGGCAAGATCTGCATTGATAAACTTGAATTGGTTAAGAAGAACCTGCCCAGGATTAGGGCTTTAGTAGGTTTGGTCTTCCAGAATCCGGATGACCAACTCTTCTCACCGACAGTTTTTGAAGACGTGGCTTATGGCCCAATATACCAGGGCTTTGAAAAGGATATTGTCCGTGAAAAGGTAGAGCAAGCTTTGAAAGCTGTCCACATGGAAAATCATGCGGATCGAAACCCCTACCATCTAAGCAATGGTGAGAAGAAAAGAATTGCGATTGCTACTGTTTTATCCATGCAACCTCAAATTCTGGCTCTAGATGAACCAACCGCTGGGTTGGACCCGTGTGCCAGACGGGAATTAATTGATTTTTTACTGGAACTGTCGGAGACGATGTTAATAGCTACTCATGATATAGACTTGGCGGAACGGCTGACCACCAGAACAATTCTTCTTTATCAGGGAAAAATCATAGCCGATGGATCAAGTGAGAGAATCTTGTCAGACGAAGATCTGCTCAGGGCCAATGGGATGGTATAGCCATTTTGGGCTTTGTGTAGTCAAAATACCAGTCTGGAATTCCATCGGTTAGAGAATGCGTCAGATAGTTGGAAATGGACCAGGCAACTCCGAACCCATGGAATACTGGTGGGGCCTCACTAAAAACACTCCCCAAGGCGCGCAATACGACGATTACTCTGAGCGCCAGAACCTCGGTGGGTCAATCTATTTTGGGATTGATTCCTCTGACCCAACTTTACAAGCCCAGATTGTATCCCTGCGCGATAGTAAAAATATCGTGCATCTCTATGGAACCCTGTTCAGCAACGTCCCGGATTACAATGGCTCCCAGGTAAAGGTAGACCGGATTGAGGTCGAAGGCGAATAATAATTGGGGAGCATCTGGTCCTTCTATATTTGTATGAGAATTCATGATCACCGAAAGCCTGTCGCAATCGATAGGCTTTCAAGTTAATGACTTCAAGGTCTGGAATCTTCCTGGCAAAATCTTTACCGTTATCCCCTTGGCATCGTTTTAAAAAAATGTGCGGATGCCTTGGATAATAGATTTTCTCTTCATATTTTGTGGATCATTGGAATAGGTATTTCTTTAACCAAAAACGACCATCTCTGGTCGTTTGGTTTTAA
>CAYVRH010000140.1:0-4374 GCA_964452955.1 uncultured Anaerolineaceae bacterium
GCTTATCACTCCCCTACGAAAAGACAAAAACTCAAAAAAATGGAAGGCTTTTCAGCCTTCCCTACCAGTATAAATGGTACGAAAAGCCAATTAGAGTTACTGCCTGAATCCGTCGTAGCTAACTTTCTTCTCATCGAATTTTGTATGCGGGGATTTGGATTCAGCAGGATGGCCAACAAAAATCACGTTGAGCGGGATGAGCGTTTCTGGGAGACTCAAAACCTCAGATACCAATTTGATCATGGTCTTGATGGGCGATACCCCGCACCAAACCGACCCCAAACCCAAAGCTGTTGCGGCAAGGAGGATATTTTGCGTGGCGGCTGAGCAATCCTGCACCCAAAAATTTTCCGCTACCAGGCGCTTGAAAACGCCCATATCACCACAAACAACGATGGCAAGCGGTGCTGGCATTTTGCCGAATGGCAGTACTTTGCGCAGTTTCTCCAGCACTTCCGCTTGGCGCACAACCACAAAATGCCAGGGCTGCATGTTGATGGCACTCGGCGCTGCCATGGCAGCTTCCAGAATGTCACGCGTAAGTTCATCGCTGACGGGTTCGGCCGTGAACTTGCGAATGCTGCGGCGTTTGAAAATGAAATCAAGCTGAGAATTCATGGCAGTACTCCTGGAAACTCAATAACGCTGCCCCAAAGGCGAGCGGATTTTCAAGCATGGGCATGTGCCCCACCCCTGGCAGTAACAATTTGTGCCCGCGGCTTGCCATATTGGCTGCTTCGAGCGCCAAAGCCGCGGTGGCAATCTGGTCTTCCTCCCCCGCGATGGCTAAAACCGGTACTGACAATTTTGGCAGCAGGGCTTGCTGGTCCGGGCGGTTAGCAATAGCAATCAGGATATTCGCGAGCCCGGCTGGCTGAATAGTCTCCATCTGGGCACGCAAGTGGTCGGCAATGTCAGTATCTTTGGTCAGCCGGCTAGCCATTACTGCAGCAAAGGCGGGTACACCGCCATGCAGGGCTTTTTGGGCATCCTCGAGGCGACCTTTCTTTTTTTCGGGGGCGTCTGCCCGAAGGTTCGAGGTAAGCATGACCAGTGAAGAAAGGCGCCCAGAGTATCTGGCCGCAAATTCAAGCGCGATGTAGCCCCCCATGGAGTGGCCAACCAGGCAAACCTTTTCCAGATCCAGGGTGTTCAGCAACGCAAGTAAATCATCAGCAATCTGTCCAAGGGTAGCATCTGCCTGCCCAAGAGAAGTCATTCCATGGCCACGCAGGTCAGGCGCGATAAAACGTGCCTGGGCCTGGAATGTCTCAATGACTGGGTCCCATATGTGTTTATCCAAAGCGAGGCCGTGCAGAAGCACAATTGGCAAACCTTCACCGTGATCGATAAAACTGAGGTCAAGGTCATTCAGGCGCATCAGCAGCCTCCTTATGTGCTTCATCAATGAAATCCTGGCAGAACTGGATGGCTTGCTGTTCTGTAGTCACCAATCCTTCAGCCTGGGCTTCACGCAAATTGGAGAGGATCTGGCCGAGCAGCGGGCTGGGATGAAGCGAGAAAATCCGCATCAGATCGTTACCATCCAGCAATCTCGGCGGATTGATCACTTCAATCTGCCTGGAATACCAGGCTTCGATCAGGTGAACCGTCAGCTCTAATTCGTGCAGCCATCTTTCCGAATTGATGGTCTGCTCATAAGCCGCCAGCATATCCGCCAGAGAAAGCAAGGCAAGATCCACCCCAAATTGACCAAGCTCCTGAAAATAGCGATAGACCGCACGCCGGCTGAGAGCTTCATGCGGTTTGGCAAGGAAGTGTATGCGCATGTGCTGCGCCACCATCAGCTGCAGATATTTTGCTTCCTCAGTGCCCAAAAGCAGGCTGCTGCTCAGGTCCGCAACCAGATTACTGCCAAGCGTTGGGTGCTCCCGGAAATGAACTCGACCATCGGGCATGCTCGCGCGGCTGCCGGCTTTGCCCACATCGTGATAGAGAGCAGCCAGGAGCAAAAGCGAGAGGCGTTTGCGGCCAGCCTGTAATGGCTGTACCAGGTCCGCAAGAACGCGTTCACGGTAGGGTTTCAGCTTGTCAAGCGCCATTTGCAGGTTTGGGCCAGAGCGGTCCCGATCAGGGGCTGGAATCTGGCCTGCAATCAGGCTCTCGGTGTAAAGAATCACCTGCAAAGTATGCCCCCACAGGTCGTAAACATGCGGTGGAATTTGTTCGAGTTTAAGTACTTCTTCGATGTCAGGAAAAACAGGCTCGAGCAGCTTGAGTTCATGCATCAAGCGCAGGGATTCCGCGAAATCTGGAATTGCCAGCAGTTTGAATAACTCATCCCGCACCCGTTCACCGCTTACTAAAGCAATACCTGAGGCTCCGTCAGAAATCAGCTGTGCGGTCATATCGTCGGCTGTCAGGGAGAATTGATGCATCATGCGGATGCTGCGCAAGGCGCGCAGTGGATCAAGCCGAATAGAATCACTGCTGGCTACGCGCAGAACGCCGGAATTCAGAAGGTCTTGGCCGCTTAAGGGGTCGATGAGTGTACCCGGGTCTGACAGCGCTAATGCCATGGCGTTGACAGTAAAATCCCGATTGCGCAGATCCTCTTCCAGGCTCGCGCCGGTGAAACTGACAAAATCCAGAACGCGTTCATTGGCCTTGCCGGGGTTTAGGAGCACTCTCGCGGTCTGGCGTGCATCATCCAAGGCAAACCAAACCCCATGTAAGCTCTTCTTAACTGCCTTGGCAAGTGCAATGGAGCCACTGGCCAGCACAAAGTCAAGATCCTTGGGGTTTTGGCCCAGCAATAGGTCGCGCACGGCACCACCCACCAGGTAAACCGGCTGGTCACCAGCGAGGAATTGTATTTTTTCGAAGAGCGCTAAAGCCTCTGGGTCAAGGTTTGCGAACATATTTGGAAAGGTCCACCGCCCCAATGAATGGCAGGTTGCGGTAGTACTCGTCGATGTCCAGACCATAACCAAAGACAAAATAATTTTCGATCGGGAATCCGACGTAGCGGATAGGCACATCAATCTCACGGCGCTCAAACTTGTCAAGCAGGGTGCAGATATAAAGTGATGCAGGGTTGCGGGTCTCAAGTAGTTCCACAACTGAAGCCAATGTATAACCGCTGTCGATGATATCCTCAACAATCAAGACATGCCTGTCCTTGATATTCGTGTTCAGGTCGAGGGTGATGCCGGGCAGGTAATGTGTTTGAGTAGGTCAGACATGAACATGACCCCGCCGCGCAGGATGCAAACAATCAGAATTTCCTTGTCAGCATAATCGTCGCTGATTTCTTTGCCAAGCTCAGCAATCCGTTCCTGCAGGCGATGTTCAGGAATTACAACTTCATGTATAAAGTCACGCCAATCTTGCATCTTTCCTCCGGTTTCTCTTCTTCAATCACGAGGGACGTCGTGACAGCGGCGGCAGCGCGCCTCGTACATATTGGACGCGCCAACGACGACAATGGGTTCATTATAATGGGCGGGCCGACCATTGATCAAACGCTGTGTACGGGTGGCGGGTTCTCCACAGACCATACAAATGGCGCTGAGTTTATCTACCTTGTCGGCCTGCGCCATCAGGGTGGGCATGCAGCCGAAGGGCTCACCACGAAAGTCGGTATCAAGGCCAGTGACGATGACGCGTAAACCGCGGTCCGCAAGATGGTTGGCCACATCCACTATTGCAGGATCAAAAAATTGGGCTTCGTCGATGCCGATAACCGTGGCTTCGGGATTCAGTTGTTCGAGCAACTCAGCGGAGGTGGTGATGGGTAGGGCCTCAATATCTGAGCCGGCGTGGGAGGTTACTTTACTGTAAGCGTAGCGGTCGTCAATGACTGGTTTAAAGACCTGTATCGTTTGTTTTGCGATGGTCGCGCGGCGTAAACGGCGGATAAGCTCTTCCGTCTTGCCGCAGAACATCGAACCGGTTATCACTTCAAGGCTTCCCATTTGCTGACTCATCATCAAGCACCTCCAAAATTTTATTTATTTCAAGCCTGCCTTACATCTGGCGACGCACAGGATGAAGGCTTAATAAATGCTTTGACAAAAAAAACAGGCAGGTAATAACCTGCCTGTCAATTTTAGCTGATAACGCGAATATCAGAGATTAAATCTCAATTTCCTGTGCGGCAGCGGGTAGTTCGTAACCGAGGGCACGCAGTTGTTTCTTGAGATCGATCAGAGATTTACGTCCGAAACCTTCAACGGAAAGCAGGGCCTTTTCGCCACCTTCAAGCTTGGCCATCACATCAGCAACGGTCAGAATACCGGCAACTTTGAGGGCTTCCAATGACTTGGCTGCGAGTTGGAAATCGGTGACAGGGCGGGCGGGGGAAGTCTTTGAGGCTTCAGCCGTCTTCTTGTCAGTGACGTAATCCTGGCG
>CAYVRH010000141.1:0-4360 GCA_964452955.1 uncultured Anaerolineaceae bacterium
ACAGGATGGGTTCTGATCGCCCCTCATTATGGTAAAGAAAATGTTGGCGTAGGGCTGGACTGACCTGTTTTGGTTAATACGCCCAAAAGATGTAAGCCGGGCGAGGTATTGTTGTCGGATTGGTGAAAAGCACACCAATCTCGACCTACCAGCGATTGTCGGGATCTTCGCGTAATCAGCAAAAATCGGATAGGATGCGCTACGCTTATCGTATCCCTATCGTACAGATAGAGATCCAAAGACTTGTACCCACCTCGTAGTGGATTGGTGACAGAATCAGCACAGGGCGAAGGCGCTGGCGCGAACAGAGCCGCTCTAGGTGGGTGCTCACGGTGGTGCGGACGATGTAAACGTAACGTATTTTGTCGGGTTACGGTCCGGCAGTTGAGTAATGCCCAAAAAATCGTTGTCCCTACACCCGACCTACAAATGATTTGGAAAAGAAGGAGACCAGAAAGCCTGTACCCACCTCGTAGTGGATTGGTGACAGAATTAACGCACGGCAGGGGCGCTTGCGCGAACAGGAGGTATCACACAAAAGACGCGAATCGCGCCTAATTATTTCTCGACCCAAAAGATATGTTCAACGATCAGGGTTTCGGTTTTAAGGGGATGAGCAGGGTCATGGACTGGGCTCTGGCGGGATGAAGCTGGCTCTCATAGCCGTAGTATTCCATTTCATCGAAGCGTTCGGACTTTTCGTAAGGAGAAGAGGGCAGGAACTTGGAGTAAAAAGCCTTGCGCACTCGTGCCAAGCGCCATCCCAATAAAAAGGAAGGATTCTTCTTTACCCGCAACTGGGCATAGAGACCAGGCTCGAGCGAAACCAGATCAACCCCTTTTTCCTGGGACGCTTTAAGCACCTTTTCGCCGATAAAATAATCAAATTCACCAGATGCCGCTTTGGTGCCAGTCATGGTGATCGTTACATGGATTGAACTGCGGTGACGCAGGCGAGGTTGGATATTGACAAATTCGCCTGCCAGATCCTGGGCGACTTTGAAGTGGTTTTCAGTGGTTGCTTTTCTTGAGATCCCAGCAAAAAGCTCGGGCATCGTAATTTCAATCACTTCCAAGCCAAGCCTTTGTGCACCTTGCAAAGTGTTAAAGGTCATTTCCAACTGTTCCTTGATGGCAAAGTAATAACTCGCCGTCGCGCATAATTTCGACCTCACCCACAAAGATGGTTGGGGAACGCATCACAAGATCATAATGGCCGGTTGCGTCCTGATGGCCTCCCAGGGAAAGGTTGCGCCCGTGGCCGATATGGAAAGTGCTGTAAGCAGATTCATCCTCAATATAGCAATCGCCCACCAGGCGTGAAAGCGTATTCAATCCCAGGCCAAATTCTGCCGCGACACGCATACGTTCATCAGAAAATTTATTAATGTATTGCTCGAGCCGCTGGCCTTCCGCGTTGGTTTGGATTTTTGTGATCCGCCCAGTTTCATATTCAATCAGAACTGGCTCAGTAACCAAACCGATTTGACCCATGGAACCATCCAAAACCAACTTGCCGTGCGTTTGATCTTCCTCTATTGGAATATAGATTTCAAAACTAGCCGAGGCAATCTTGCCAGGAACATCCGCCAGCCCATGCAGCGAAGAGGTGCGGCGGTCCTTGTAGTGGAACCAGATATCTGTGCCGGCTTCAGAGGTTACGTGAATGGTGTCATTGACTTCAAAAATGGGGATGAGGCATTCGGCCATGGTCTTGGCATCATAGGGGTCCATGCGAATAAAATCGTAGGTCAGCATGGATTTTCCATTTAAGGTGACCAAAGGTAAAGACAGGAAGCGTGTTCCCATCCGCGCTGCTTTTATGACGTGGCCGGTAGTGATCAGCGAATAGTCGGAAGCTCCGATAGCCGCGTCGTATTGCATAAGCAAATCGCCAAAGCCAGCTTTTCGAACCGGGTCAACGACAATTTCATCCAGGCTCTGTAAAGTGGGAATACCCTCTGACTCAAGCGTGCAATCAGCCAGCGCTTGGGCTTCAGCCTGATATTTCTGATCATACAGGATCAGGATTTTCTCGTTTTTACGAACCTTTAACCAAGACCCGATGATAATTCGGGCGCCATCCATAATTTCACTTTGCATGATTGGTCCCTTTCATTGAGGACCAGCCTGGAGCCTTTTAAGGGGCTCCAGGCAGATAACTAAAAATTATTTGAAGAGCAGCATGTAGACGATCTGGAAGGCCAGGATAAACAAGGCCGGGATCCACTGGCGCTTGATAACGCCAAAGCGATCCTTCATATCCAGAAGGGCAACAGGCACGATATTGAAGTTGGCAGCCATGGGGGTCATGAGCGTTCCGCAGTAGCCGCAGGTGAGGGCCAGCATACCGATAATGGTTGGGTTGGCGCCCAGGGAAAGCACAAACGGAGCGCCGATACCTACAGTGATGACCGTAATGGCGGCGAAGGCATTACCCATAACCATGGTAAAGAGGGGCATAGCAATGGCGAAGACGATGATGCCGATGTTGATATTGCCTTCAGGAATGATCATTCCGACATACTTAGCAATAACATCGCCAACGCCAGCTTTGGTGAAGATGGCGCCCAGGGAGGCCAGCAGCATGGGAAGCATGCTGAGGGGACCAACAATATCCAACATTCTACGGGCATCATTGAAGAAGGTAGGCAGTTTGTTCTCGCGGTTCATGAGCATCAACACAACAATAGCCACGATCACACCGAAGCCTACACCCACCAGCGCGCCGAGTTTGGTGAAGAGGGCGAACAAGAGGGCAAAGGTACCGATGGAGAGGGCTGGGATAAAGATGCTCATGCCGAGCTTCTTCGACCAGGCTTCGCTGTAAGCAGGATCAACGGGTTTGGATTTACCCGGCTTTACCTGGCGCAGGATGGCGGGCAGGGTCATGAGGAGAACGAGGATGCCATTGATCAGGTTGGGAATCCAGCGGCCGAAGGCTAGGACGATGCTCAACGCGATCCAGAAGACACCTGTACCAATATTGGCTTTATTTTCTTTATCGGTCAGGTTCTTGATACCGGTGAAGAAACAGACGAAACCCATGAGGATGAAGAGAAGTTCAAGCAGTTTCGCGGCAATGGTAATTTTGGGATCAGAGAAGAAGAAGGTAAGCATCTTATGCCTTCACTTTCGGGGTTTCAGATTTTCCATTCGCAGAAACCTGGTCACCGTAATATTTCTTCATCATCTGACGATCATTAATGAGCGTGTAAATGATGTAGACGAGAGTAGCAAAGAGAGCTACCGGAATTTCTACCTTGGCAAGATCAACCAGGTTGACTTCGTAGCCGAGGTTCTTGAGGGTCGACTGGACAAGCAGCGCGCCGCTGTTGCCGACAAAGAGCACCTGGCCAAAGAACCAGGTGACGTTCTCAGAACCGGAAGCAAAGCCCTTGATGGCTTCTGCATGCTCGGGGTTGGGTTCGAGGCCTTTAGCTTTGATAGCACCGAGGGCCATTGGCATGATA
This sequence comes from uncultured Anaerolineaceae bacterium, assembly GCA_964452955.1. Classification (GTDB taxonomy): domain Bacteria; phylum Chloroflexota; class Anaerolineae; order Anaerolineales; family Anaerolineaceae; genus Mesolinea. The sequence goes on from CAYVRH010000141.1 coordinate 3,474, forward strand.
ACTGGGCGAACGAAGCCCGCTACACCGCCAAAGCTAACGTTGAAGGCAGCAAAGATAACGCGCATCACAGCGTAGGTTGAGATAACTCTACCCGCTGTAGCGGATTTAACTTTGGCGATCAACTTTGCCGCGGATTCACGCAAGCCGTTGCGTTCCAATGTGCCAACAACGAGCAGGGTAACAATAAAGATACCCATTGAACGGTTGGCCACGAAGCTTTGGCCAAGTGTCTCGAGCAGGCCGTTCACGCCTAAGCCACCGGTCAGAGCAGTAACGATCATTGCCAAGACAATGATCAGGATCGAATCCAGCTTAAAAGCAAAGCCAAGGATTACGATCAGGACACCTAATAGTTTAATAAGCACTTGTACCTCCATAAGAATAAATTGAGTTTATAAACAACCTACTTAAGGATAATCCTATATCGCTTTACCTCCTCCTTTTTCATGCCGATTTTCGTTGGAATTTGGGAAAAATATCGGGCGTTTTCTCTGGCGGGTGATGACGGCAGAAGCCCCTTGCCAGGTTTGTGAATCCTCATAAGCCATTCCAGCGGTGCAAAGCCAATTGATAATCGCCAGGTCGTGGGTCATATGTGCCCTGGCGCACAGTTCCAGATAGTCGCCTTGAGCGGTTTCATCAGAAACCTCCGAAACAAAGCTAACGGCTGTAACCCAGGGGTAGCGCACGGCTGCATAGTGGTGAACGGGGTTATACGGGGCGGGAATCCAGTACGAAATCATGTCCTCAAAGTAATCAGCCGGGAAGAGCACCGGCATCCAGGCATGGGCGTACTTTTCAAAGCGCTCGCGCCAATCATGATTCATCGCTCTGATCTGCGGATCTTGTCGCAGGGATTTGGCCACAACGGCTTCCATGGCTTTGTT
>CAYVRH010000142.1:0-3821 GCA_964452955.1 uncultured Anaerolineaceae bacterium
GCAATTCATCTTCAATCCAACGGTTTAGCATGGAATATGATGGCTGGTGGATCAAACAAGGGGTTCCTAGGCTACGAAGAATACTGGCAGCTTCTCGCGTTCTTGAAGCGCTGTAGGATGATATACCAACGTATAACGCTTTACCTTGTCGCACAACTTGATTGAGTGCGCCCATTGTTTCCTCGAGTGGCGTATCGGGGTCAGAGCGGTGTGAATAAAAAATATCCACATAATCCAGCCCCATTCGTTTGAGACTCTGGTCCAAACTGGCAATCAAATATTTTTTTGAACCCCAATTGCCATAAGGGCCGGGCCACATGTCATAACCGGCTTTAGTTGAAATGACAAGTTCATCACGGTAGAGGGTAAGATCCTGCTTGAGGACTTTGCCAAAAGATTCTTCTGCAGAACCGTAAGGGGGACCATAGTTATTCGCCAAATCGAAATGGGTAATACCCAGATCAAAGGCATGAAGGACACGTTCACGTGATGACTCAAACGGCACCACGCCTCCAAAACGCTGCCATAATCCTAACGTGAGTGCCGGCAGCATCAATCCGCTTCGACCGCAACGGTTATAAATCATATTGTCATACCGTTCTTTTGCTGGAAGATAATTCACGCTGAGCTCCTTCTTTCCGAAATCCCTGAAAGCAATTAATGTTGTTACTTTGAGCATTATAACGAATTATCAGGCAATTATTCGTTGATAACTTCTCGAGAAATCGTGAAATTAATCAGCTTTGCTGAAGCAAATTAGGACATTTATCCAGTGGATAAGCCGTACTAGTTCGGCAATGGAAATGATAAACACAAGGCGCACTGGGCAAACTGAAGGAAATGCAACTGGTACAGGCTACCACGCGATACGAATCAATGCTTTTGCATTCCACCAATTAAAGAAGACGGAGCGGGGTTGCCGCTCCGTCTTGGGTCTAGCTTAAGCCCAGAATCTTGCCAGTCTTGAAATCGATTTCAATATCATAATAGGCCGGTCTGGTGGGTAACCCGGGCATAGTGCTCATTGTCCCCAGAAGTGGGTAGAGGAAGCCTGCACCGATGGACGCGCTGACATCGCGGATGGGAACCCTAAAGCCTTTGGGTACGCCTTTAAGGGCTGGGTCGTGGCTCAGGCTCAGGTGTGTTTTGGCCATGCAGATGGGCAGCTTGTCATATCCTAGGCGGGTAAATTCCCGGATGCGAGTCTCGGCCAACTCGCTGTAATCCACGCCATCGGCTCCGTAAACTTCCATGGCGATGGTTTCAATTTTTTCTTTGATGGATTTCTCAAGCGGATATAGGAATTTGAAGTCTGATTTCATCTCAGCAGCTTTGATGACCGCTTTGCCAAGCTCAACCGCGCCTTCGCCACCCTTTGAATAATGATCGCAAACAACCGCGTCCACCACGCCTTCATCAGCTTTGGCAATCTTCCTGATAAGCTCCAGTTCTGAATCGGTATCAGTTGGGAAGCGGTTAATGGCAACTACGACCGGGATGCCAAACTTACGGGCAATATGGATGTGCGCAAGCATATTGCCGGCGCCTTTTTCCAGGAGTTCCAGGTTTTCATTGGTGTATTCTGGAGCCAAAGGAGCCCCGGCAGTCACTTTGGGTCCGCCGCCGTGCATCTTGAGCGCGCGCACCGTCACCACCAGCACAACCGCGTTGGGCAGGTTGCCAGAGTAGCGGCATTTAATATCAAAGAATTTTTCCATGCCCATATCCGCGCCGAAGCCGGATTCAGTAACGACGTAATCCGCCAGTTTCAGAGCGATTTTATCCGCCACGATTGAGCTGTTGCCATGAGCGATATTAGCAAAAGGCCCCGCGTGAACCAGCACCGCTGTGCCTTCGAGGGTCTGCATCAGATTGGGCTTGATGGTGTCTTTCATCAGCACGGTCAGGGCGCCGGCAATGCCCAGGTCGTCGGCTGTCACCGGTTCGCCGCTGCGGTTCAAACCAATAACCATCCTTGCAAGACGATCGTGCATATCTTCCAGACTGGTGGCCAGGGCTAAAATGGCCATGATTTCTGAAGCAACCGAGATGTAATAGTTGGTTTTGAGTTCAAAACCCTTTTCTTCTGGCCCTTGCCCGACGGTAATGCCGCGCAGCATGCGGTCGTTCACGTCCACTGCCCGCCTCCAGGTGACCGTGGATGGGTCAATATCCAAGCGGGCAAATTTGGCTTTTTGTTCCTCAGTCAGGAGGTCCGGGTCGGTCTCGGTGATGCCAAGTTTCTTCAAGCGCCCCTGCATGCCCACACCAAAGTGGCGCTTGCCTTTCTTATCCTTGGGGCAGAGTCGATCAAACAAGGCTTTATCGGTCTGCTGGGATTCGTGCATCATACGGGTATCAATGGCCGCAGCCAAAAGGTTGTTGGCAGCCGTAATGGCGTGAATGTCACCCGTGAGGTGCAGGTTGAAATCTTCCATGGGAATGACCTGGGAGTAACCGCCGCCTGCCGCGCCACCTTTGATGCCAAAAGTGGGGCCCTGAGAAGGTTGGCGAATGCAGGTGAGTACGGTCTTACCAAGATGTGCACCAAGGGCTTGGGAAAGCCCAACGGTTGTGGTGGTCTTGCCTTCACCCAGGGGGGTGGGGGTGATGGCGGTGACGTCAATGTACTTTCCGTCCGGCCTGTCGCTCAAGCGCTCAAGAACTTCCAACTTAATCTTGGCTTTGTAATTGCCATAAAGTTCAAGTTCCTCAGGGAGCAGCCCCAATTCCTCCGCCACTTGCGCGATAGGTTTTAAAACCGCGTCTTGCGCGATGTCAATATCTGCAGGAACGGGGGTGATTGGTTCGATCTTGGTGGCCGAGAAACGGCGCAGGCCTGGTTTCATCTTGATTGACATAGAACTCCTTATTTGCCCATAATTACGCCATCAGGAATGGTCACCGAGGCGCTTGGTTTCAATGTGTTGATATCGCCACTGTAAATGGCGGGTACTTCCACTTCAAGCCGGCCACTTGCCGGAATATTGTCAGTCTGCAAGCGGCCTGCCCCCACAATTTTACCGCTTGCATCCATTAATTCAACTGAAACGATTGAACTGGAAATAGAGGTATTGAGGTTGTTAACAATGCGTACCTTTACCTTCACTTGGTCTTCTTCGATAACTAACGTTGCGTTTGACGCGACCAGGGGGTTGTAAGCCAGCGGGATGCTGCCAAATTCTCCCGGAACGACGTGCAGATAGGCTGTTTGTGGCTCGCAATTGATTGGCAGGTCAAAAATTCCCATTGCATAAAAAGTTTCTTCTGCAGGCCAAAGCGCGTGCAAGGATTGATTTTCTGACAGACAGACTCTGCCAGCCGCGTCTACGGCGGTTAGGATGAAATAGTTATCCGTCAATGTTTTTTCTGTCAAATTTCTAAGTTCTACGCCGCCGCTCAGTTGATTCTTATCGTTTACGACAAAAGCCCACTGACTGTAATCAAGGTTTTTCTGCCATGGACCATCTTCAAGCGCGGCCGATTGCGGTGTAAGATAAGCGTAGAAATCAACCAGTTCAGGGGCTTCAGGGCAATTCACGAGTGGAACGGAAACGCCAAACTTCGCCGTTGAAGGGATGAACTCTTGAGGTCTGGAACCACCACAGATTATTTCGCCCTTGTCATTGTAGGCGATAGCGCTGAGCACTGCTTGCGTATAGGTGAAAGCATCGCTGTTTTTAAGCCAGGCAGTTGCCATTTGTCCTTCAGGTACCGCGCTTGACATGCTGCCGCTGATGCTGAAAGGTTGGGTGTATTTTTGGCCTTGCTCCTGTTTGCCCCCGGTAATCTGTACTTGCAGATTGGTGGCGGTCAACCCG
>CAYVRH010000142.1:3831-4345 GCA_964452955.1 uncultured Anaerolineaceae bacterium
TCACCTGGGAAGAGGTACTTGACCGCGCCATGCGAGTCCGTCAGGCGATTGCCAGAATTATCCAGCAAAATTATTTCGTAGCTGATATCCCGCAGCAGGGCATCTTTCAGGATGTTCTGCAACTTGGCGATGACCTGCACCTGGTAATCTCGTTGGAAGAATTGCAATTCGCTAATTTGTACCGGGTTGGGAATCTCAAAATTCGGGGTAGGGGTAGGGTTGGCCGGCTGGGCTACCATCACCTCCGTGCCATTTTCAAGCAAGATGGTGGGTTGGAGGGTGTAGGTGGGCTGAGGTGTGGGAGTAGCTGTGGGGTCCGGGGGTGGGGTTGCGCGTTGGCAAGCCGAAAGCAAGATCAGGCAGATGATTAAAAGAACCAGCAGATAGTCAGGTTTATGGCGAAGATAATGAGTGGTTCTCAAGGCAGCCATCCATTAAAAATCATATCACAACGAAATTGGAAAAGTAGGGCGGGTGGGGGTCGAACCCACACAATGTCACCATCGAAGGATTT
>CAYVRH010000143.1:0-4271 GCA_964452955.1 uncultured Anaerolineaceae bacterium
CGTCCACCTGTGTGCCAAATGCGGCCTCCAATTCTTGCTTTATCCCGCCAGCCTTGTCGCAATTCCGGCAGACGATCACAAGGTGCGCTCCAGCTTCGGCCAGACGCTTGGCAGCCTGGTAGCCCACCCCCGAGGTGGCGCCAGTAATCACACACACACGGCCATCCATGCGGGCATTGGTGGTTTTCTGAACCATCCGGGCATTAACCATGAACTGCAGTTCTTCAGGAACTTTCATTTTGGCTTTCATCACCCGAATTTGTTTTTCAGAAATTTCCGGTAAGCTTTTTTGAAATGGGGAATGCCATTGAAGATATCGCCCCACAGGTCAAAGTAATCCCTCTGGTGGATGATGCGGTTATCCTCGCCAATGGTAAGCTTGGTGCAGCCGTACATCGGGGTGGAGGGGTACTTTTTGAAGCGCATCACCATGATCCACTGCAGGAAGATGACCTTGCCCTCCGAAACGACATCCTGGATCTCCATGTTGAGCTGCTCACAACGCGCGGTAAGGCGATTGCACATAGCTTTGAAATCCTCGATGCCCTCAATTCGCTGAATGCTGTCCTGGAAGACGATGGTTTCGTGATAGTAGGGGAAGATGTGCGACCAGTCCGGTTTGCCTTCCTTGTTGTAGGTCTTGGACCATAGCTCACGGACCAGTTCCGGAGTGAGGGGCTGGAGGGCAAAAGAGTCTGGGTTTTTAGATTCGTCCATCAAGGCCATAGGTTAAGTAATTAATACCAAATTGATAATAAATTCTGTGTTTATGAATTGTCACAATTTTATCTTAACCGCATCGAAATTGGGCTTCCTTATCTCTTAGGTGAATAAAAGCCATGTCTTGATGTCCATCTATTGTGGAGTTTGCAATCAATAAATGTAAAGTGTGAAAATCCTTCATGGCGCGAATTTGAAAAACGAAAGACCCAAGCCAAGGGGTCAACGAATGGCCATATTTACTATCTACTTAACGGGAATAAAGATTACTTTGCGTTACGGTCTCGCTCTTGATGTTCCAGCGGTTCCCCAGCCAACTGGGTGAGCTGCTCCACCAAAACTTGAGTTTTATACGCCTCATAACCATCCACAATCGGTGTTTTGCGTGTGCGCACGCAATCCAAAAAATGCCGCAATTCCGCCTCGAAACCACGTTCAGCTAACTCGGACTTCCATGAACTTGGCCTCTCAGGCCCAAATACGTGGATACCTTCTTCATTAATATAGGTGAGGTCCCGGAATGCGTTGACGATGACCGTCTTCTTTGCACCGTGAATGGCGATTTTTTCCTGCCAGGAACCTGCACCTAAACAAGCGTGGATGGTCGCAATGCCGCCACCCGAAAGGCGCAAGGTGCTGACGGCGCTCCAGGGCTGGCCCTGGCGCATGGTAACAACCGTGTGGAGAGGTGTGGGGTTGGGGTCGAAGGAGCGCAACAGATCGATGATATGGATGGTGTCATCCAGGTATTGGCTGTAAAGCGAGTAATAGCTGGGAAACGGCCGGTGCTTCTCAAGTGTAATCTGCAGAATTTCATCGGTTTCGAACAGCTTTCTGGCTTGCACATAAAAATCAGCAAAGCGCCGGTTATAGGCAGCCATCAGGATGCAGCCTTTTCTGGCTGCCAGGTCCGCCAAGATTCTGATCTCTTCGCTTGTGACGGTGGCTGGTTTTTCAAGAAGAACATCCATACCGTTCTCCAGGAGCTCCCGGGCTACCTCAAAATGTGAGGTGGTGGTGGTGAGAACAAGGCAGGCATCCGGCCGGCTGTCGACCACATCTTTCAACCTTGTAAAACCCGTTGGGATTTGCCAGCGTGCTTGCGTGCTTTTAACTAATTGGGCATTGCGGCTCATCACTGAGGAAATTTGCACCCCTTCCATCGTTTTCAGAAGGGGTAAATAAGCTTTTTGGGCGATCTCTCCCACGCCGATCAATGCTAATTTCATACCTTCCTCCATCGTTTTGGGTGCATTCTCGTCCTCTGACACCCGAATTCCTTGTGCGAATTGGGGAAATCAGTAGGCTCCACGGAAGCACTTCACGTCGTGACAATTGTAACTTATCTGGTTTGAGCAACAGCGTTCCCAGATGGCGTGAGGTATCGAGGCACTATTTTCGCTCGAAGAGAGATCTTAACAAGGCGAACAAGGGCAAAGTCGGTACCTAACTCATACCGCAGGCAACGAGGGCTTGCTTTATAATTAACATCAATTATTCGCAGCCTGTTAATAATTGCATATGGAGGTTTTCATGGATCAAATCGTACCGGTCGTTCTGTTACTAGTAGGTTTGTTATTTGTGATCATCGGATTAATCCAGAAACTGCGCGGCAACGTGGCATCCAAGTGGCCCTCTGTTTCGGGGGTCATGTTGAAGTCGGAATTGTTTGAGCACATCACCAAAACAAAGACAGCCTCCAACCGCATCTCCACTTTCAGTTCTTACGAACCCCTGGTGGAGTATCGGTATGATGTTGGCGGAAAACTACTGACTGGCAATCGGATCGCGTTTGGCCTGACGCGTTTGCCGCTTGCAAAAGCCCAGGAATTTGTGGATAAATATCCGGTTGGGGCAAGTGTGCCTGTCTATTACAATCCTAAGAGCGTCCAGGAGTCCCGGCTGGATGTTTCAGCGGCCAACGCCACACCTTCGCTGATTATTGGGGCAATCCTGGCAGTTGTCGGTTTAGTCTGGCTGGTGATAACAATGCTCTGATTTTGAGTTCAGACTCCGGCTCGTATTGACCAGGTTCTCACAAGAAAGAGATTTTTTGTCATGCTTTCATCCCGTTTGTATCAGGCGGACCCTGATTATGAGCAAATGCAGGCTCTATTGGTGAAGGCTCGCCATTCTACCAGTGACTGGCGCTATGCCCATGTGGGCGAGCTGGCTTTTAACTTCTTCATGATCGCTATCCACCTTGACCCTCGCCAGTTTATCCGCCTCTGGTATGACAGCCAAGAATTGGTGGGCTTCGCCATGCTTAGCGAAGACCCAGGTGTAGATTGGCAGATTTTGCCTGCTTATGAATGGACTGGGGTTGAGGAGGAGGCGCTTGCTTGGGCTGAAACCCTGCTGGAAGATTTACGCCAACAGGATCCGGCCAAATGGGGCGGGGCGCTGGTGGCGGGCGCGCGGCAGGATAACCCCGAACGCATCGCCTTCCTGGAGTGGTGTGGCTTCAGCTACCGCGGCGACTTTGCCGAAGTAAACATGATTCGCTCGCTCGACGTGCCCATCCCCGAGGTATCGCTACCTGTGGGTTTTGAGGTGCGGTCGTTTGCCGGGAATGGCGAGCTTTACAGCCGCGCGGGTGCCCAGCGCCAGGTTTGGCAGCCTTGGTCGGTAGGGGAGGTGCGTGATGAAGATTATGCCCTGTTGACGCGCCTGCCGGGCTACCAGCGTGAGCTGGATATTGTCACGGTTGCGCTTGATGGTGCGATCGTGGCGTATGTGAATGGTTGGCCTGACCCGATCAATAAAATTGGCGATTTTGGGCCTGTTGGGGCGCTCAAGGCTTACCGCCGCCAGGGTTTGACGCGGGCTGCCTTATACGAATGTATGCGTCGCATGAAAACTCACGGCATGGACCGCGTCTGTATCTCTACCGGCATTGCCAACACCCCAGCCCGTAACCTGTATGAGTCACTCGGTTTCAAGGTTGTCAACCGCTACCTGGATTACAGCAAACAGAAATAGATGGTGGAATTAGCTTGAGATAGGGTTCTAATACGGCTAATTAACTGCGCGTAGCCATAATATACCTCAGGTAATACCTAGTAATAAATAAATCCCTAAAAAATAATCTTGCACATCTTTCCTAGACCAAACTTTAGAGAGATCGCCTTTTGAAATGGGTTCGTTACATCACTGCAGAAATCGTATAATCTCCATAGCGGTTAACCAAATAGTTAAGCTTAATTTCCTACCTCAAGGCAGCCCCTGAAGGCAGGCAAATCTACCTGGCAATGGTGGCAATAGTTCAGCTTAGGATCATAAGCAGCACTACCACTAGGGAGCGTAAACAATGAAAATTGAAGGCAAGTTGATTGATTGGCTATTAGATAGCGATCCAGCCATCCGTTGGCAGGTACAACGTGACCTCCTTGGAGAACCTGAGACAGTCTACGAACGCGAACGTGAAAAGCTTCCGCACACCGGTTGGTGTGCTCATATACTCAAACAGCAAGATCCAGATGGCCTTTGGAACCAGAGGCTCTACATCGGCAAGTGGATTTCAACTACCTACACACTCTATCTGCTCAAGC
>CAYVRH010000144.1:0-4268 GCA_964452955.1 uncultured Anaerolineaceae bacterium
TGACGTCCAGCTGTGACCAGCCTCGGTCTTTGACTTCTTGAGGAGTTGCAGGAATTAACATGGTTCTAATCATACCTTAGTTGAGAAAAAATAAGCGCCTCCCAAAGAGGCGCCTACTTGTGGCCGGAGATTTTACTTCCGGTAATTGTTCAGGATTTTTTCGATGCCAATCTTTAAGGCTTCCCAGTTTTTGACTGCTTCCACCTTAACATCATCCCAGGCATGCGAACTATCCACGGCGAATTCGCGTAAACGAATCTTAGCCTCATCCATGAAGAGGTCTAATTTCTGCAGATTTTCTTCCAATTGGGCTCTTTTGTCATCCGCAACTGTTTTAGCTTCTTCGTGAAGACCGTTGACTTCTTCGTTTAGTTTGTCATATTCGGCTTTGGCTTTGGCTTGGAAAGCCTCTTTTTCGGTTTGAACAGTCTCGCCAGCTCGAGCGACGTTCTCTTTGACCGTTTCGCCCGCTTCCCCGGCCGCCTTTTTGGCTTCTTCAGCACGCTTGGCAACGTCATCACGGTAATCGTTTATGGCAGAACTAAAATTGACCATGGCTTTGGAAAGTTCTCCTTTGGCAGCATGGGCAGCTTTTTTTAAACCGGACTGCATTTCTTCAGCAGCTTTCTTGAATTCTTCGTTCGGCATATTTGTTCCTTTCATTCAATACAGAGCACTTCCAAGAATTATAGGTGCATAAACATAGCGAATTATTAGAAATAGAAGCTAATACACACGAATCGTCTCGATCAACCGGTCGATCTCATCCAAATTTGGTGTGAATTCTTCATCTGGCAGCGCGTTCAGATCGGCAGTTACCTCGCCAATATAGGTTGCATAGTTATCGATGAAAGCCTGGATATCCGCAGGCTGTGCCCCTGTTTCAGGCAGAATCGAAGCTTTGATGGGCAGGATGGCAATCACGTAGGTCTTTTGGTCTTTGGAGAGACCCTGGAAGGTGTAGAAAAGACTGTAATTATCCACCGGAAGCAGTGCCTGGCTGTACATGGTGAGGTAGCGTAAACCACTGCCATTCTGGAAGTGCAGAATTTTAGCCTGGGTGTGGAAAACTTGGGCAGCAGGGAACATTGGGAAGAAGGGCAGACGGTCGTCGGTTGGGATGGGTTGATCCTCCGCGGCCAGGATAGCCTTGAGGGCATCCACGATGCTCGTCACACGTGGGTCCATAGCCATGTATTCCTCAACGTCGAAAGCGAAGATACGCGGCTTGTGGAACTGCTCTTGCAACGGATACCCGGTAAGCTTCAGACCTCCCAGGTAGGGATGGATGCTCATCGGCATGTCTGAGCCATCGCCAGCAGTGGCTTCCTGGTTATCCTCCTCGTAGTCAAGCCCCAGTATGCTATTCAATAAGATGGAAGCCCTGTAAAAATCAGCATACTGGCTGTAGACTGAATCGGCGGTGATGCTGGGGTTAACCAGCATCGAACTTATCATCGCATCCAAGCTGGCCAAGTCGGGTGTGAAGCTGCCAGCAGGGGCTTCGTTAACCTGCATCTGTAACTGTGCCAGGTAGGTTTCATATTGATCATAAAAGGCCGCGTCTATTTGGAAACCCGTATCGTCTACGGGCAGTTCCGACTGGCCAACCGGCAGGATGGCGTTGATGTAGTAAAGCCCATCCGTGGTAATTCCCTGGAAGGTGTAAAACAGTCCGTAATTAGTAATGGGGGTGGCTGCCTGGGCAAAGAAAGTGAGATAACGTACACCACTGCCATTTTGGAAGTTCAAAAAATCAGGTTTGAGACTCACAATCTTGGCCGCGTTGAAAAGCGGAGGGAAGGGTAAATCCGCGGTGGCAAGACCAGTTGTGGCACTTTGCGCGAGGAGGTTTTGCAACAGAGTAACGGTAGGCTCAAAACCCGGGTTCTCATCGATATAATCCGCAATTGGCCAGATGTACACACGCGGTAAATGCATCGAATTGGAATGCTGATAACCCGTGAAGGTGAAGTAATAATGGTCAGGCATTTTATCCCAGTAGGGAGCATCGGCCGTGATTGGTTTAGCCTTATAGACTGTTCCGGTTGAGTCTTCGGCCACGTTTTCCGGAAGGAAAAAGCTAATTCCATTGGCAGAGACTTCTTTGCCAGTAAGTACTGCTTCAGCGGTGGCGGTAGGTTCCAGCGTGGCGGTTGGCTCCGGGGGCGTGGTAGCTGTGGGTAAGCTCTGGGTCGGTTCAACGATGGTCGCAGCCATGGTTGGGATGGCCGTCGTTGGCACGGCAGGAGCGGTTGGCTGTACAGGCGGAACCGGCGTACAAGCAGCCATCAGCGCCAGGATTAAGGGCACAATGATCAGATAAAATCTGTGCTTAGACATATGGACCTCCTTGGAGGATGGACAAAAAAAGGAGTGATGTTTAGTGCTTAATCACTATTATACGAGTAATCGCAGAAAACAAAACCATCTGCAAATTCAATCCCCGAGCCCTCTTCCCTGGTTTCGAAGGTATATTGAGCAAGCTCCAAACGGTGCGCGTCGAAGAGGCTTTTAGCTTTCTGATTTACTGGATTTGTGGCAAACCAGGGATGTGAAAGATCAAGCCTTCGCCCAAGCCGTGCAGCTTTGCAGGCCAGTATCTTTCCGAGAGTTTGGCGAATATCAGCAGGCAGCATTTTGTTGTCATAAGCCTTAAAAAGCAATGGAATGGCATCCGTGGAAAGCTGATCTACAGCAAAACTTGCGTCCAGTTTTCCGCTTGCGACAGCTAAGTCAAGGTTTTCCGATGCAATGTAGCGGTCCACATTGAACCCGGCTACAACCAGAGTAAAACTGAAGAGGCTGAGGGTGAGCACCATTGCCAATCTGTTGAAACGGTTGCGCCATTCCATGATGAGAAGTGCCAACAAGATGCAGGCTACCACCGCCATAAAGATTTGGGGCAGCAGCCGTTCCTGGGTAAGGCCGTAAGCTTGAATATACAAACGCATGCGTTGGAAGGCCGAAACCATCACCACCCCTACCTGGAGGTAAAGCAGCGTGACAGCCAGGGCAAAGGTCCGTTTTTGCCCGGGGTCTGTCCGATTGGTGACCGCGTTCAGACCCCAGTGCAAACAACCAGCAAAGAGCGCCACTGCCAGCAGTTCAAAGAAACCTTTTCGGGCGTATTCGGAATAGGTGTAGCCATTAATGGCAATGTTCTGTCCACCGCCAAAAAAGTACCTGACCTGCACAGACAGGAAGCTGGCGAATAATAGATTGAGGAGCACAAGTACAACCATGCTCTCGGTTGTGCCAAGAAAGGCCTTGAAAAGTGGCCGATCCGAGCTAAGAGCTTGGCTTTGAGCACCACGCGTAAAGGCGAAGGCGATGGCCCCAAAGCTAATATAAGCAATAAATGTGCCCAGGATGAGCGGTTGGATAAGGTCAGCCAGGTTTTCAATTCTGATCCACGCAAACAGTGCCTGGATCTTCTCCGCGAAAACTGGGTCAGCTGAGGAAAACAGCGATCCAAAAAGTAGTAACAGAGGGGTAGCAATCAAGACCCCGATCAAGTAAGGTTTCAACTTTTTCCAACCCTGCCCATCTTCTGCATTCACCTCAAGACCCAAGGGTGTTTCTTCTTTAAAGAACAATCTGAAGAACCCAGCCATGACCGAAAGCATCAGACGAATCGCTTCAATAAAGTACTCCCTCAAGCGGTAAAGCAACCACTGCCCATTCAAGAAAGTGGCTGCCAATAAGCCTACCCCAAGCAGGTTGGAGACCACTGCCAGGGCGGTACTGTAGGGCTCAGTCCTGAAGACTGTCACCATGGCAATCGCGATGTTGATGAGGGCAAGCAGAACACTGGTTAGCGGAACGCGGGTTTTTCGGATAAAAGCAAAGACAAAAAGACTGAGTTCAAACAAGAGCACAAAGATCAGCCACTGTAACCCCATCTGCTGCTTATAAAGAAGCGCGGCCATCAAGGCGCCAAGCGCCAGACAGAGGATCAAGAGCCAATTCCAGTTTTTTTGCACCTGGCCCTGGCCAGCACTTTCTGTGGGCTCGCCCGGAAATTTTGCTTCTTCCCGATTGCTGATGTTTTGGTTCATTTTATTAACTCCAGTAGTATTTTTCCACTGATTTTAGTGATTGTCTGCCGTCAGGAACTACCAAAACCTATCAGACTCGTTGTGAATTACTCGAAAATGACCTTGTCTCACCTATGACAGGCAAAAATATTACATTTTTGCTATACTCTGTACACTCAATGATAATCGAGGAGGACCATGAAGCCCGTAAAGATAATTACTGATTCC
>CAYVRH010000145.1:0-4257 GCA_964452955.1 uncultured Anaerolineaceae bacterium
GGTACTGGCGAGAATTTTGCCTTGATAGGGGTATTTCCCCATCAAGAGGTTCAGGAAAGTGGTCTTGCCGCGACCGTTCCGTCCGACAAAACCCAATTTCCAATCGGTGTCCATCTGAAAACTAACGTTTTCAAAAACGTTGGTCAAGCTGCCTTCGTACCCAAAACTGAGATTGCTAACCTGTATGATCGACATTTCGTTTTAATGATACCCTGATGAATTAATGGCAACGGGGATAGGGTTGATTTGCAGAATTGCAGATTTGCAGCGGTTCAACAAAATTAAGCTGTGCTCGAATAAGCAAAGAGGCAGCCGGAGCTGCCTCTTTGAGTGTAATTTACACAAATCTAACATTCGCTGTGGCCGCAGGTGTAGCACTTGCGGCAGCCTTCTTCGTTGATCAGGGTGGCCTGGCCGCATTCGGGGCAGAGCTCTCCGATGGGGTGGGCTTTGGGCCCCTCAGCTGGCAGCGGCATTTGCGCTTGCAACGGGATGGACTCTTCAGACAGATCCAGCGCGCTGGCGGTGGGGGCTTCTTTTTCCCAATGCTGCTGGTAGAGATACTCATCCAGGGCTTTGGCAATGCCATCGGGCAGCGAACGCACCCGGTTGGGTCCAAAACCAAGCGATCTGCCGCCACCAATGCCAGCCAACTGCTCCATCACAATCTTGAGGCGCTGCCTGGGTTCAATAGGCGAAGCAATACGGAGGTTATAGGAAATGAGCCGGCCCAGCGCTTCACTGTGAGCTGCGGTTTCAGAGCCCGCCTTGGCAGTATTGATAAAGACCTCAAAGGGCTGATTGCCGCCATTTTCGTTAATCGTCACAAAAGCTTTGCCAAGAGGTGTCTCAATCGAATAGGTATATCCGTGCAGGATGCGGGGGCGGGGTTTCTTTGAATCCTTCCACAAGCGCGGCGCAGCTTCATCCTCGCCATAGATCTTAATGGTTTCAGCGGCAGGTGCAGTTGGGGCTTCCTTGCTTTGCTTGGTGGCATTAGTTTCCAGCACAACCGACTCGCGCGAGCCCGTAATATAGACGGTAATACCTTTGCAGCCCAATTTCCAGGCCATCATGAAAGCTTTGGCAACATCTTCTTCGATGGTGCCAGCCGGGAAGTTAATGGTTTTACTGAGACTGTTGTCAACGAAACGCTGCAGAGCTGCCTGGATCTGGATGTGTTCTTCAGCACTGATATCTGCAGAAACCACGAAGACGTTGCGCATAGGTGCAGGCAGGTCCATGATTCCCTGGCAGGATCCGTTACTGATGACGCGTTTGATAATATCCTGTTTGAGCTCCTCAGAGAGGTCGGTTCCATCCAGGGCTTCCTGGAAGGATGGGCTGACATAGTTCAGCTCAAGATCCCTGCCATTATCATTGACATGCCGCACGTAAGCCAGGGCAAAAACGGGTTCACAGCCGTAACCTTCACAACCCGCCACCGTGCCGATGGTACCGGTGGGGGCGATGGTGGTCTGGGCGGCATTGCGCAAGCCGTGCTTGTGGATGCCAGCGACGATGGAATCCCAATCGATTTCTGGGCGCTGCCAATTGCGGCTGTAGGGTTCCAGCGGCGTAGGTGGTACCCACTTGAGTCGCTCCGGGTCGTAGATGGAGCCCTTGATGGCTGGGAAAGCTCCCAGTTTTTCAGCCCGTTCAACGCTGGTCTGCATACAGACATAACGCACAAATTCCATCACCTGCCCGCAAAACTCAAGCGACTCAGGCGAACCGTAGCGCACGCCGCAGTGGTACATCAGATCCGCCAGACCCATGATACCCAATCCGATCCGCCGGGCGTTGAGGGCGGCTTCGCGCAGTTGGGGCACAGCTGGGACGTAGGCGTTTTTATCCACAACATGGTCGAGGAAGGTGGTGGCTAAATGGGTTGTCTCGGCCAGCTTTTCCCAATCCACACTGCCGTTGGGGCCAAGGTGTTCTGCCAGATTGATGGAGCCCAGGCAGCAGTTCTCATAAGGACCAAGCCATTGCTCGCCGCAAGGGTTGGTGGATTCGAGGTCATAAAGATGCGGGACCGGGTTGGCACGGTTGGCCGCATCGAGGAAGAGCGCTCCAGGTTCGCCGTTGTGGTGGGCTTGGGAGACAAATTCGTTGAAAAGTTGCCGCGCGCTAACCGATTTGACAGTTTTGATGGGGACGCCCTGGCGCTCAGCTGCTTCAAGCGTGCCGCTAAAGCCCTTGTATTCGGGTGTGTGTACATCCGGGAAACGCAGGTCCCAAAGCGTATCTGCTTCGACCGCTTTCATAAAGGCATCGGTAATGCCCACTGAAATATTGAAGTTGGTGATAGCGTATTCGTTGGTCTTGCAGTGGATGAACTCTTCAATATCCGGGTGATCGATGCGCAACACACCCATATTAGCTCCACGCCGGGTACCACCCTGGGCAATCTCGCCGAAGGCATGATCGTAGACTTTCAAGAAGCCAACAGGGCCTGTGGCCTCACCGGAAGAAGTATTAACCCGGGAGCCTTTGGGACGTAGACGTGAGAAGTTAAAGCCGTTGCCCCCACCTGTTTGCTGGATGAGCGCCGCGTTGCGCAGTGTGCTGAAGATGCCATCCTCAGCCCTACCCATGTCATCCGAAACCGGTAGCACAAAACAGGCTGCCAGCTGGCCGAGGGGTGTACCGGCGCCAGTGAAGGTGGGAGAGTTAGGGAAGAAGGACTTCGTGATCAGGATGCGGTAAAAATCTTTGGCAAGCTTTTCTTTATCACCGATAGGATTTTCAATATCCGCCACATGCCAGGCAATCCGCCAGAACATTCCCTCAATTGTTTCCACCGGTTTTCCATCCTGGCCACGCCGCAAATAGCGCTTAGTCAGAATCTGACGGGAATTTTCGGAAAGCTCAATGGTGGGCAGGTCCGCGGGAAGTGGTGGGGTGGGTAATAGTCCCGATTTTGAAGTAATCTCGGTCATGGCTTCTTCCTTGTAGGGCTTTAGTTTTTTTCTTCTTCAGTCAAAAGGTGATCAACTTCTTCGCGAATGGCGTGCAGGTCGTCCAGGCGCAGGTAAACAATGGCGTAACGAACATAAGCAATATGGTCCAACTCTTTTAGCCCTTTTACCGCCAGATCACCGACCACACGGGAGTTTATTTCAGATCTTCCCCGCTTCTGCAAATCGGCCTCAATCTGGTTCACCAGGGCTTCAAGAGCCTGCCCTGAAACCGGGCGTTTGGCACAGGCAATGCGCAAGCCGGCCATCAGTTTTTCACGCGAGAACTCTTCCCGCGTGCCATCGCGCTTGACGATCAGAGGTGTCGTCAGGATGATGCGCTCGTAGGTACTGAAGCGTTGGTGGCAAGCCACACATTCACGGCGCCTGCGGATGCCGCCCTGGGAATCATGCGTGGTGTCAATCACGCTCGATTCTTCAGTTTGGCAGTAAGGGCATTTCATAATCTTCTCCGCTATCACACCCCCATGGGTGGGGGTTATTTAAGAACAATACCAAATATATGGTGAAAGAATTTTAGCACACGGCAAAAATATCACAATATGAATAAGGTTTTCAATTCTTAAAATTGACCTTTCTTTAAGGTTAAGCTTTTTGGATTCTAAATTTGAAGATTATTTGGATAGAGGATCTATTATTACTGTTTTATTAAAAGTCATGCAGCCTAAGCAAAAGCTAACTTGCGTGTAGGGATTGTTACTGGCTTCAGTGGATCTTCACAATTACAAGGTTAACAAACTTGGATATATGCTAAAACCCCCGTTTCGTTTATATGGACGTTTAGGTGTATCTGGGAATAATCGCGTTCGGGTAATTTAGAACTTAAAATAAAAATGCTTGCCAGAATGCCAAAAAAGCACGACAAGCATACTCGCGGCCTTGATTGATCAAAAACTTTAGGTCTCACCCTTCCATCTGCGGACGGAAGGGTGAGTATTTTAACAAGCAAAAGGAGTTTTGCTGTACTAACGGCTGACGCGCTGGTTCATCTGGCGCCGCAGAAAAGCGGGCATCGCCAGGTCATTCACGTCGGCAACAGCCATAACTTCTTCAGCGGGCTTCTCTGCCTGGCGCATGGCCGGTTGCTGGCCCTGAGCCCGATAGGTGTCCCGATTATTATTTTGCCTTGAACCGAGCATGCTGAAAGCATCCAGGATATTGACCTGTTTCTCTGCTTCCACCTGTTGTTCGGTCTCATTGTCAAAACCAGTGGCAATGACAGTAATCCGGATGGCATCGCCCATGTTTTCATCGATGACAGCGCCAAAGATGA
>CAYVRH010000146.1:0-4254 GCA_964452955.1 uncultured Anaerolineaceae bacterium
TGGCTAAAACTGCCATGGTGGCGGCCACAGTCACCAACACGGGCAACCCGCTGGCTGAAATTAGCGCGCAGGAACCCATGGCGCGTTTCTGGGTTCGACCCCTTATGCTGGTAATCAGCGGATTGTTGCTGGCGGTCGCGGTAAGCAAACCGGGCGACAAAACGGAGTTTGCCCCCAAAGAAAAACTTGGGAAAAATCTAATTCTGCCCATTACCCTTTTGGTCTTGCTTTTCGTGAGCATCCTGGTACGCGAAAAAGCCCCTGAAATTGTTTTGTTGATGAATGGCAACTTGCGTTTTGCACTCTCGATTGTGGCCGCGGTCCTTTTTGGGGTGCTCTTCGGGGCAATTATTGAAGTGACTATGATCCGCCCGCTGTACGTGCGCTCATTCTTTATCGTGCTGATGACATTGGGTTTGAGTTTCGTGATCCGCGAACTCGTGCAGTTGCTTTGGGACCCGCTGGCCTACCAGATGTCTCGGCCGCCGCTCTTTGCCACCGCAGGGAAAGCCGCTACATCGGTGGGCGAATGGCTGCGTAACGGTTCGGCTACCATCAACATTGCAGGGGTCATCTTCCCAACCTACCGCCTGTTTGTCATTCTGCTTGGGGTAGTGATGTTCGTATTTGTCACCCTGCTGATGACCAAAACCCGCCTGGGTATGATCATCCGCGCTGGGGTGCAAGACCCGCAAATGGTGGAAGCCCTGGGGATTAACGTCAAGCAGGTGTTTACCATGGTCTTCGCCCTGGGGGTGGCACTGGCCGCCCTGGGTGGCATTGGTGCCGCGCCCTTCCTGCCGATTAACCCGTTAATGGGCGATACCTATCAGATGCAGGGCTTCATTACAGTCGTCATTGGTGGCATGGGCAGTTACGTCGGTGCTTTCGTGGGTGCTCTCATTTTGGGGATGGCACGTGCTTTTGGCGATTATTACGCCCTTAAGCTTTCACTTTCGCCGGCCATTGCTGAGGCCAGCACAGTCATCATCATGATCATCGTTTTGCTGATCAAACCTCGCGGCCTGTTCGGGAAGAAGGAGTGATCATGAAAAACCCAAATTCCACCCGGAAAAGCATGCTGGTGAAGGAAAAAACCTTCCTGATTTTCGTTGTGCTTATGGTTCTCTTCCCATTTGCCTTTGGAATTTTGAGCGGTGGAGGCTTAAGCGCCGGGCCCACACGCTTCTGGCAGGGGCAATTGATCAACTTCTTTATCATGGCCGTTTTGGCGATGAGTTATGACCTCTTGATGGGTTATGGCGGCATCCTCTCGTTCGGGCACGCGGCATCTTTCGGTGCCGGGGCTTATACGGTAGCACTGCTGGTGACGCATGTGATGCCCAAGTTCACCGCCAGTTACAGGATCATGCTTGGCTCGATCAACCTCACCGACATCCTGGCTTTGATCTTCGTTTTCCTGATGGCGTTCATTGTGTCGGTGCTGATTGGCTTGCTCTTCAGCGCCACATCCATACGGCTGAAAGGCGCTTATTTTGCCATGCTCACCATGGCGCTCTCCGGTGCCTTGCACATCCTCTCAAAAGCGACCGATTTCTCAAAGTGGACCGGCGCGGATGAAGGTATACATGGCTTACCCGTCCCGCTCTGGCTCAACCCCACCCAAAACCGCCTGACCTTTTACTTTATCAGCCTGGCCTTCCTGGTGCTTTGTTACTTCCTGATGCGACGCATGGTCAACTCACCCGTCGGTCGCATCATACAGGCTACCCGCGAGAATGAGGACCGCGTGCGCATGATTGGTTACAACCCGGTCACTTATCGTACACTTACGTTTGTGATTGCCTCGGTATTCGCGGGTATTGCCGGCGGTTTGTACGCGCTTTGGACAAGCTCCGTGACCCCTTCGATGACTTCGATCACCCTGACAGTAAACGCGCTGATCATGACCATTTTGGGTGGCATGGGCACCTTGGTAGGGCCAATTATCGGCGCTGGGATCATGCAGGTCTTCAGCCAGTTCTTTTATACCTGGTTTGGGGCGCGTTGGCCGCTGGTTTTTGGCTTGATCTTCATCCTGATTGTCATGTTCCTGCCTTATGGCATCGTTGGCACCTGGATCCTGCGGAAGAACAACCTCAAGCAAGGCTGGCAGCGCTTTATGGATATGTTGAAGCCCAAATCAGGGTAATTTACCTGAGAAGCAAAAGACCCGTGAAATTCACGGGTCTTTTCTTTTATCTTGGATCTGCTCATTGCAGCGAAGGATTTTGATTTTGTGCTTGGTCGATGGGATTCTTACAAAAACAGACAGAGCATACGAATGCTCTGCCTGTTGCTTGTTTCAACAATTATTACGGCAGCATACCAACCACATCGAATGAAGCCATAATCTCATCCAATGCATCCAGGTCCGCATCCGACATCGTGTTTACCACCAGCGTGATCAGCAGGGAGGTGGGATTCTGGATTGGCCGGGCGGTAAGCACCACCATGACATTGCTCTCTCCAAGGCACTTGGAATAAACGTCATACTTGCCTTCGAAACCGCTATCTGAGTAATCGTAACGGCCGTTGAGTTCACAGTCATTGCGGTAACTTTCACGGTAGACGTCCAGCAGCTGTACGTAACCTCCAAGCTTGGCAATCTCATCCGAGGCTCCAAAGAACACGCCTGGTTCGTAATACTGGGAGTAAAAAGCGTCCAAATCAGCAGCGGCTGTGATCGATGCGCCCAAGACCAATTCGTCTTCGACCCAATTCGAGCCATCCACCTGGCTCCAGGCTGCCGGAATGTTGATTTGAATGGCGCCTGCGTCATCTTGAACGGTTACATAGCCACCGACGGTCTGGGTGTTGTTAGACTGTTGTGGTTCCTGAACTTCAGCAGGAATTTCCTGAGCGAATGAGAAAGTCTTCTCGAGCGAACGCCCGTTGATTTGACCTTCGAGGGCTTCCTGGGTTGAGAAGCGCAGAACCTCTAGTGAGTAGGTATCGGTGGCAGCGCGCGTGCGCAGAATGTCGCAATAGGAGGACATGGTGCCATCGGTTGCCAAAACCAGCCCTTCCATCTTTGTGACGATATCGCCACCTTTGAGGCCAGCCTTGTCAGCCGGAGAGCCAGATTTTACACTGGCGACCCAGATGCCAGTCAGACTGCCATCTTCGCTGGAAATGGCCGTACCGTTGACGCCGATTGATTCAAAATCAGTGCCGGATCTCAGTTTCTCAATCACAGGCCGCGCCTTTACTGAGTTGATGGCCAGGTTGGTGTCAAATTGATCAGAACCAGCATAATTGATGCCGACAACTTTTGCATCTGATGAAAGCAAGGGGCCACCCGAGTTGCCGCCGCGAATGCGCGCGTCGTGCTCGATTACACCATCCACAGAGGCCCAACCGGTTTCACCACCGGCATTCGCC
Source organism: uncultured Anaerolineaceae bacterium (assembly GCA_964452955.1). Taxonomy (GTDB): domain Bacteria; phylum Chloroflexota; class Anaerolineae; order Anaerolineales; family Anaerolineaceae; genus Mesolinea. The sequence goes on from CAYVRH010000146.1 coordinate 3,385, forward strand.
TTGGAGATGATGCCCTTGGTAAGGGTGTATTCCGGGTCGCCAAGTGGGAAGCCAGCCGAATAGACCTCCACACCCGGGTCGGTCTTTCCGCTGTACCAGTCAAAGAAGGGGAAGTCATCGCCTTCGATATCGATAACCGCCAGATCCCAGCATTCCGAGACGCCAAGGATCCTGGCGTTGCGGGGTGTAGTATCACCGCCCACCCATACTTTGATGAGGGCTGCGCCAGTCACCACATGATTATTGGTTACAGCGATGCCGCTGGGGTCAATAATGAAACCTGAGCCGCGGCCGGCCGTATTGAGCATTTGGCCAACCTGAGGATCCACAAAAGAGCCTTGTGCTTCGATTTGAATGGTCGCTTTTTTAGCTTCGTCAATGGATTTGACCACTTTGGTGGGGATTTCTGTGGGTGCAGTCGTACTTGTGGGTGCTGCCGTTGGTAGTGGTGGCACTTCGGTGGCCTTTGGGGCTTGTGTTGGAGCTTCCACTGTGGACTTTGGACCGGCACAGCTGGCAAGAATGAGAAGAATAATAAATAGCGAGAATATCGTTCGAGTGCGCATTGCTCCTCCAAAGATTAATTTGTGAACAGGCAGAGAATATCTAAACAATATTATAGTTGTTTACCCGCCCTTTTTTCAGGGCAGAAATGGGAGTATTGACCCTTTGTAGAGGGTTTCCAATTTCTGACATATTTGTGGTTTGTAGTTCATGTTGACACCCGGGCGCTAAGTAAATAACTGAGTGGGAGTGGGACTGCTGTTCAATAATAATTGCTAAATACTTGTATTTAAAATAAACAAGCCAACTTTCGCTGGCTTTGTTTAAATGAAAAGTCTCTTGGCAATGACCTACTCTCCCAGGGGA
>CAYVRH010000147.1:0-4248 GCA_964452955.1 uncultured Anaerolineaceae bacterium
CCAGCGAGCCCCACCTGGGGAATGAACTCAAGAAAGCGCTTGAAGACGCATTGGAGACCGCTAAAGCGGGTGAACAGCCCATGGTGGGTACCGAGCACCTCTTGCTTGGCCTTACCCAGAACCCCGAATGCAAAGCCATGGAAGTGCTTGCCACCCTTGGGGTCACCCCCGAGCAGATTAAGCGCCAGACAGCCCGCGTGATTGCCGAATCCCATCAGGATGAAGACATCCACACTGCTCCCCCGCCAGAGCTGGCTCAAGCCGCCGAACAGAAGCAGGGTTCCACCCGTTGGAACCGCTCCCCCAAGAAGGAAACCGGAAAGACTCCGCTGGTGGACGAACTGGCCACCGACCTGACTGCCCTCGCCGAAGAAGGCAAACTGGACCCGGTCGTCGGGCGTGAGAAAGAAATTGAACGCGTCATCCAAATCCTGGCGCGGCGCACCAAGAACAACCCCGCCTTGATTGGTGAACCCGGTGTTGGCAAAACTGCCATCGTGGAAGGCATTGCCCAACGCATTATTGATGGCAACGTGCCAGCCTTGCTGCTGGACAAACGTGTGTTGCAATTGGATGTGGGCTCGCTGGTGGCAGGCACCATGTATCGCGGTCAGTTTGAAGAACGCCTCAAACGCGTCATTGAAGAGCTTAAATCCAGTGGCGCCATCGTTTTCATCGATGAGTTGCACATGCTGGTGGGAGCTGGTGGCGCCGGTTCGCAGGTGGATGCCGCCAATATCCTTAAGCCCGCGCTTTCACGCGGGGAATTGCAGGTGATTGGCGCGACGACGCTTAACGAGTACCGCAAGAACATCGAAAGTGATGCCGCTCTGGAGCGCCGCTTCCAACCCATCGTGGTGGACCAGCCCAGTGTTGAGGAAACCATCGAAATTCTCAAGGGTTTACGCCCAAATTATGAAGAGCACCACCGTTTGAAGATTTCTGATGCCGCTCTCGAAGCCGCTGCCAAGCTTTCAGCCCGCTACGTAACTGAGCGCTTCCTGCCGGATAAGGCCATCGACCTGGTGGACGAATCCAGTTCACGCGTGCGCATGTACAAAAGCGCATCAGCAACCAGCAGCAAGGAAATCATGGCTGAGCTACACCAGGTACGCCAGGGGCTCAAAACTGCCAAACAGCAAAATGATAATGACGCCCTGCAGGCGCTAAGCCACCAACAGGAAAAACTGGAAACTCAAATCCACGAAATGCAGGCCTCCTGGGACCGTGCCACCGCTCCGACCGTTAGCGCGGAAGATATCGCGGATGTCATCAGCATGTGGACCGGTATTCCGCTGACCCAAATCAACACTGAAGAATCCGCCCGCCTGCTCAACCTGGAAACTGAACTGGTCAAGGCGATTGTCGGTCAAAAAGAGGCCATCGATGCCGTTGCCAAAGCCATTCGCCGCGCGCGAGCCGGCTTGAAAGACCCCAACCGGCCAGTTGGTTCCTTCCTATTCCTCGGTCCCACCGGCGTCGGTAAGACAGAATTAACAAAAGCACTTGCCCGGCAAATGTTTGGGAGTGAAGACGCGCTCATTCAGATTGACATGAGCGAATTTGGTGAAAAACACACGGTCAGCCGCCTGGTTGGCGCTCCTCCGGGCTACATCGGCTACGATGAGGCCGGCCAGTTGACTGAAGCCATCCGCCGCAAGCCCTATTCGTTGGTGGTCTTTGATGAAATCGAAAAAGCCCACCCTGAAGCGCTGCAAATCCTGCTGCAAATCATGGAAGAAGGCCATCTGACCGATGCCAAAGGCCATAAGGTGGATTTCAAAAATGCCATCATCATCATGACCTCCAACATCGGCGCTGATTTGATCCGCAAGCAGAGCAGTTTTGGCTTTACGCTCAATGTCGACGAAGCCACATCAGAGCAGATCAGCTACGACGATATGCATAAAAAGCTGATGGCCACCCTCAAGCGCAGCTTCAGGCCTGAATTTATCAATCGTCTGGATACGATTATCGTTTTCCGCTCACTCAACCGCGATGACATCCGCGAGATCGTGGCCATTGAAATTGCTAAGGTAAGTGAAAGACTCTCCGAGTATAAATTAAAGCTTGAGCCGACAGAATCCGCCCTGGACTTCCTGGCTAAAGCGGGTTATGACCCGGAAATGGGCGCCCGTCCGGTGCGCAGGGTCATTCAGCAGCAAGTGGAGGAAGGCCTCTCTGATGCCATTTTATCTGGCAAATTCGAGCCTGGAGATACGGTTATTGTCGACCTTGTGAAAACCGACAAGGATGCCGAGGGAGCAATCAGCTTGCATAAAAAAGAAGCTGAACCCGAACCCAAAAAGAAAGCGCGTGTTGCCAAGGCAAAACCTGCCGGAGAGCCAAAACCTGAAGCCAAGCCAAAAACCCGCAAACCGCGCGCGCCCAAGGAAGCAGTCAATGCCTAAACTTTACAGGCGCTATGTCTGCCAGAATTGTGGGCACGTGGCGGCCGCACCCTTTGGGCGCTGCCCCAGCTGCCAGACTTGGGACAGCATGGTCGAAGAGGTGGTCTCGGATGAACCGGAAACAATTTCGCCGGTCAAAGCCTTGAAAGGCTTGGGCAAGATTTCGAAGCCCAGCCCGATTGGGCAAGTAAAAACCGACCGCGAGGAGCGTATTCCCCTCAAAATGGAGGAGTTCTCGCGGGTGCTGGGCGGCGGCATTGTGCCCGGTTCCATCGTCTTAATCGGTGGCGACCCTGGCATTGGTAAATCAACCCTTACCCTGCAAGTGGCCATGAACCTGGCGGAGACCGATTGGGTGCTGTATGTGTCGGGCGAGGAGTCAGAACGCCAGATAAAGATGCGTGCAGACCGCCTGGCGGTCAAAAACGCCCAAAATGAGCCTCTTCTGCCCGAAAAACTACTTCTTGTAACAGAAACTAATTTGGGCACGATTTTCAACCATATCGGTGACACCAAGCCCAGTCTGGTGATTATCGACTCGATTCAGACTATGACCCTGCCAGAGATGGAATCGCTGGCGGGGTCTGTCAGCCAGGTGCGCGAATGTGCCGCGCGCTTACGTGAATTGGCTAAAGCCACCGGTATCACGGTTTTTGTAATCGGGCACGTCACCAAGGAAGGCACCATTGCCGGCCCGCGCGTGCTTGAACACATCGTGGATACCGTCCTCTACCTGGAAGGCGAACAATTCCAGTCCTACCGCCTGTTGCGTTCCGTCAAGAACCGTTTTGGGGCGACCAGCGAAGTGGGCGTCTTCGAAATGCAGGAAAAAGGCATGGTGGAGGTCAGCAACCCCAGCGAGGTTTTCCTTGCCGAGCGCATGATCAACGCCCCAGGCTCCGCGGTGGCTGTCACTCTGGAGGGTACCCGCCCTCTGTTGGTGGAGGTGCAAGCCCTCACTACGCCCACCGCCAACCCCAACCCGCGGCGCACGGCCAACGGTGTGGATTTCAACCGGCTCTTGCTGGTGAGCGCTGTGCTCACCCGGCGTGCCGGGGTCAAACTGAGCGATCAGGATATCTTTACCAACGTAGTTGGTGGTATGAGCATTTCCGAACCGGCCGTAGACCTGGCGATGGCAGTGGCCATTGCTTCTTCTTATAAAGACAAACCCGTGCGTATGGATACCGTACTGATCGGAGAAATCGGCCTCTCGGGCGAGTTGCGGGCGGTCAGCCAGACCCCCATCCGCCTGCGGGAAGCCGCCAAACTCGGTTTTAAACGTGCCATCCTGCCGCGCCGTTTACGCCAGGGTGAGCCTTTACCTAAAGAAATCCAGGCTATTGAGGTGCGCTCCCTGAAGGAAGCCCTCAAAGAAGCTTTGTTTGAAGAAGTGAAAACTCAGGACGAACCAGAAAGGCCAATAAAATGAGCGAAAGCATCTTGGACAATCTCCCATTCATTAACAACACCCGGCGCAATCACGCTTTGGAACATGCCACTCTCAAGGTTCTCGAGGAGCATTATCCCGGCATGAAGATGGCAGGCGTTTCCAACCCCAAAGGCTTCTTCCTTTTCGCTGACTTGCCGACCGAGGTGGTCACCGACGCGGTGCTCAAAGCTCAAAAACGACTTGGCGAGGGCGAAGCCGACCTGGCCATCCACCCGCATTGCGGCACAAACGTGGTTACTTCGTCCTTGCTTGCGGCTGCATCTGCCTGGCTTTTGCTCTACGGCTCCAGTGGAACCCGCAGGCCGAAATGGTACAACTACATCTTCGCGGTCAGTTTTGCCATCCCCGTCTACATATTTTCAGAGCCGCTGGGTCCAAAAGTTC
>CAYVRH010000148.1:0-4221 GCA_964452955.1 uncultured Anaerolineaceae bacterium
CAAAAACGCTTCTTCGCAGAATATCGTAGAGGACGAAGAGGACCAAAGGAACAGCGATGAAAAGAATCATACCGATTGGGGTCTGCAAAAACATGGCAGCGTGCCCCAAACGAGGAATCCTAAAAAGAAATTTGCCCTGCAGCATCTCGGCAGAGAGGATGGTGTCATCAACCGTATTATTGTTGTCACCCTTGGTTTGGAAGGTTTTGACCCCTGCGGCTTCATCAATGCTGACAATGCGATGGGTGATGATGGCGGAACCCTGCAGATAAGAGACGATATCGCCTTCCTTGAGGGTTTCGGCTGGCACATCCCGCGTAACGACGATATCACCGGGCAGAATTTGCGGCTCCATGGAACCAGAGAGCAGAATCAGCGGCCTGTAACCGAAGAAAGAGGGAACTTGCTGGGGGTTGGCGATGGATTTGAAAATGATGGTCAGGTTAACGACCAGAATCGGGATGAGGATTAAGCAGATGAGGACTGCAAAGGCGGTATAAATTTTTCGTGAATTAACATTGTTCTCGATTGACATAATTACCTCATAAAATTTGCACAAGCGCTAATTCTATTACGACTGCTCGTGAAATGTAATGGCCAATTTTTGTGAAACTCTATACAAATGGTCATGAATTGGTCACGGAATTCATAATTGCCAGGCAATTTATGAACACGTTCTGCATCGCGGCTTTTTCGCACAGATTCGCGCATGAAGAGGGTATGATTTCCTCCCCCGCCTCGCCGCATTCCCATTTACTTACCCCAGTTAATCGGATATGCAGCTTAACCTTAGATCAAGGCTGGAGGAAGGGCCCAGCCCAGCGACTTGGGTTCTTGGCCATTTCAATTCGGTATGCGGTTGTCAGTTTACTGGTGGTAGCTGTTTACATGACCTATGCGGCTTGGCTCAAGATATTGGTTTTCAAACTCTGCGGTATCACCTGAGAATCCTCATTTGGCAGGGCGGCTAGCTAATTAATTCAAAGTTGTTGATTCGTGGCAAATTCTAGTCGTGAAAGGCCCAGTCTGTCTATCACGATTGCCAATACTCCAATATCCAACCTAAAGGCGAATATCCGGGAGGCTTGTTTACGTTTTTAGCTTATTCAGGCTAAGAGGGCGGGCTTCAGGTCTGCTGCCCAGGCGCGGATGGCAGGCCAATCACGGTAATCGCCCGGCTTTAGTTTGACCATCGCAAGAAAAACCCGTAAACCCAATTTTTCGGTTAGTTTTGGGTATTGCGCAAGATCAATGCCGCCACAGAAGCTGGTGGCTGCGAGCGGGTTAAGCTTCGTGCAGATTGGATCCAGCCACCCGGGAACCAAAGCTCTATAGCTTTCATTGTCCGTGGCCAGCATCATGCAAACCTGGAAGATAGCTGTGGGCACTTTTCGCAGGGCGTTTTGGTTGTTTTCGACAAAACGCATGGCTTCAGGAAGCCACTTTCCGCTTTGGATGGCACTCCCCAAAATGACGGCTTGGTATGGGCTGAGGTCGCTGACTGAATTCACCCTGCGCACATCCACCTGGGCGCCGGTTTCGGCCAGAATTTTGCCAATCTCTTCCGCAATACCAGCTGTGGACCCGCCCTGAGTTGCATAAGTGACAAGGATTCGTTTGGACATAGTGTTTTCTCCGTAAATATGATCGGAATAAGTGAGAGTTGATTGCGGCGAATCAAAAAGGGTCAGCCCAGTTCCGACGACCACTGCGCTGCCCAGGATAACTCCGGCAGTTTTAAGAAAGGCACGACGGGAGATGGTTTTGGGGCACATTTTCACCTCTGGCACAGGGGCAGATTTAGCCACATACTGGGGCTGGCTTTAGGGCTAGGAAACACCATCGTGCCATGGAGATTGCCTGTGAAAATGACAACTTTTGACATACTAACACCTTTCATTTTTATATGCTGGGTGTTGGCTGCAGATATTTGCTTGAGAATGATTCTGCCTGTCAAATATACCACTTGACGAGGAAAAGCGAAATTTTCCACAAAGATTAGAGGCCGAAAATCGACTGTTGAGTATCTATGCCACAAAGGCTTAAGCTGGAGAGAATTCAGGCAAGATCCTGAGCTGGCAAAACCTGGAACTTGTGGAGCTGATGGATATGGACCGGCAACCCAAGGCTTACCCAGTTAAGATTGTAGAAGAATCGCTCACTCCGCTTTCCTTCCGAATTTACACATGTGAGAGAGCTTAAGCCCGGAGAAAGGACAGGGTGATTGGTTGTCTCAACGCGGATGCACTAAACCACTTTCATGGTGTTCTTTTGGGACCAACCCCCTTTCAACTGCTTTATCACTATCTGCCGCTTGATTGGCGTAAGCTTGAAGAGATACCTTTTGGCAGTGACAAAATCCAGTTCTTGCTTGCAAGCGAATTGTTAAAAGGTTTAACGATTTCTTAAATCCCTATTGACATTTGTTCGGAAATTCACTATTATATATGTGAGCGGTCACGTGACCGGTCACAATTCCAAAATGCTGTATTTTGAGGCAGCCTTGAAAAATAATAAAAAAGCCACGATCTATGATGTAGCAGAAAAAGCCGGTGTTTCAAGGCAGACTGTTTCACGCGTTTTAAATGACCGGCTGGAAGTATCGGCAGAAACCCGACGGCGGGTAAAAGAGATCATGGCTGAACTCAACTTCAAACCGAATGCGGTCGCGTTGAGTTTGTCGAGGCAAAAGAGTTTCCTTTTTGGAGTTGTTATCTCTGGCCTGAAATACCTAGGGCCTTCGCAGGTATTGAGTGGAATTACGAATAAAGCTGAAGAGCTGGGGTATGGCTTGTTGCTCAAGGAAGTGCAAAATTCAAATTCCGCCAATATCATCCCGGTTCTCGATTGGTTCAAGGCACATCAGGCGGATGGGATTATCTGGGCGGCTCCGGAGATTGAAGATAACCGGCAATGGATTAAGGATGTCTTCCCCCTGTTTGACATCCCGATCATCTTTTTGACCATGGAAGAGCAAGAAAACGTCACGATTGTCACAACTGATAATTTCAGCGGTGCCAGGAAGGCGGTAGACCATTTAATTCAGAAGGGTAGAAAGAACATCGCCCACATTTCTGGCCCGCTTGATTGGTGGGAAGCCCGCCAACGCAAGATGGGCTGGGAAACGGCATTGAAGGAGGCCGGGTTAGAGGTGAACGACCGCATGTGGACCGAGGGGAACTGGTCTTCGAAAAGCGGTAAGCGAGCCTTTCTGGATTTGATTGCGAAATTCCCTGAAGTGGATGGAATCTTCGTCGGCAACGATCAGATGGCTTTGAGCATCCTCCAGACGGCACCAGAAATTGGCAAGAGGATCCCGCAGGATCTTTCAATTGTTGGCTTTGATGGAATTGCTGAGTCGGAGTTTTATATCCCATCGCTGTCATCTGTATATCAAGATGGATACGAACTGGGGCGGATTGCCGTCACAGAGTTAGTTTCGCAACTGAAAATCAAATTGACGGAAAACAAAGTAGTTGAGCCAAAATACATCACAGTACAACCTGAATTAATTATCCGTCAAAGTACGTAAGTTTGAGAAGGAGGTGGTGACGTTCATTAGTGTAAAAGTGGAAATGCTCCAATTGATATGCGACCAACCAGAGCATCTCCAAAAAAGACGAACAAACTCAAACACGTTGGAAGGCAACAGGCATCATTGGGGAGTTGACCGTTCGCGAAAACATTATCCTGGCCATGCAAGCAGGGCTGGGTTGGTTCAAATTACTTAAGACACAAGAACAATACGATATCGCGGAGAAGTACATCAAACTGTTGAATATTGCCACACCATCGGCTGACCAGCAAGTAAAGAACTTGAGCGGCGGCAACCAGCAGAAAGTCATTTTAGCCCGCTGGTTGGCAACCAACCCACGCTTACTCATTATGGATGAACCCACAAGGGGTATTGATGTGGGCGCCAAGGCAGAAATCCAAAAATTGGTGCTTTCACTGGCAGAAGAGGGAAAATCCTGTGTGTTCATTTCTTCCGAATTGGAAGAAGTGCTTCGCACCAGCCACCGGGTGGCCGTCATGCGGGAACACAAGATGGTAGCTGAATTCACGGATGAATCTGGCGACCAGATCATGCAGGCAATCGCTGGAAGTTGAAAGGGTTGTGGGACTAATGGAAGGCAGTCAAAAGTCGCAAAGGGGTTTAGAGGGTGAGAAACTGTTCCTGGGGATCGAATTGGGTTCCACACGAATCAAAGCCGTGTTGAT